>DEYM01000057.1:27804-44812 GCA_002364555.1 Phycisphaerales bacterium UBA3158
GAATCGACTCCGATGTGGACATGAAGACCGAAGACGACCAGTCGACTCGCCACGAACTGCATGGTTTCCATGAGCCACTTGTAGCGTTCATCATCAGTGAGCTTCTGATCCTTCCAGTGACTGGTGGGATGGGTGCCGCTCCAGAGAAACGTGTTGCCCATCTCGGCTGCGGTTTCATAGCCCCATTGGAGTTTCTCGGAGAGATCCCGTCTGACATCGTCCACCGTCTGGCATACACCGGTGTTGAATTCGAGATAGCTCCTCATGAATTCCGGTTTGATCGAATCTTCCCAACCCGCGGGAAGGCGCTGGAGCATCTCGGGAACGTCCATCGACAGTTCCATCGTCTCGCTGTTGATGAGTCCCAGTTCGATTTCGACACCAATGCTTGTGTTGGTGCTGGGTTTGAAACGCATGGCCATGGAAGTACTCCAGTCACATGGGAGGAAGGTCGATCAATCGGATTTCAGGAAGCCTCTTCAGACATGCCCAGAACAGCGGTTGCAGCGAGGAGAAGTGATCCTATCGGAAGAGCTTTTTCATCGATATCGAAGCATGAGGAATGAAGCGGTCGCCGATCGGCGAGTGGACCGCTGCCGGTTCCAAGTCGCGCCATCGAGCCTGGTACGACTTGTTGGAAGTAAGAGAAATCCTCGCCACCGAGGCTTGGGAGCTCGATGTGAATGATACCGCTTTCATCAACGACGCTTCTGGCGGCCTGCTCGATGAGGCTGGTGGGAGTGTGGTGGTTGTCCGTGGCAGGAGCCGTATAGGGGAACTCCAGAGCCGCTCCACAGCCGGTGGCTTCGCACACGCCACGGATGCAGCGGTCCATGGCCTTCTTCACCTTCTCCAGATCCCCGGCTCGCCCGGCTCTGACCGTTCCACACAGGATCGCCTTGTCGGGGATGGCATTGAACGCCTCTCCGGCCAGGAGACTCGTGATGGTCAGGCACATCGCGTAGCGGCTATCCATACTTCGAGGGGCCAGCTGATAGAGCATGGAAGCGATGTTGACCGCGGCCGGAACCGGATCGATGGCCTCATGTGGACGAGCGGAATGTCCGCCTTCACCGGAGATGGTGATCCGGAACGTGCTCATGCATGATGTGATCGGTCCGGACCGGACACCGATGGTGCCGACATCGAGAAACGGATCGCAATGAAGGGCGATCATGTTCCGGACTCCGTTGACCGCGCCCGATTCGATCATCTGCTTCGCACCCATCGCGGTTTCTTCAGCAGGTTGGAAGATGATCCTCAGATTCGATCCCGGATTGGATTCCTCCAGAATCCGTCGTTGACTCGCCAACGCCTCGCCGGCGAACAATGCCATCGTCGCATGGGCATCATGACCACATGCATGACAACGGCCGGGGCTCTTCGATCTCCAGGCCACCGACTTCTCGTCATCGACCGGAACACAGTCTATGTCTGCACGTATCGCCATCCAGCTGTCATCCGGAGCACCGACATTGAGATCGGCGACTACTCCCGTACCCGGCAGCTCATGCAGTTCATAGCCCAGCGTATCCATGCGTTCCGCCAGACGATCAGTCGTGCGGAGTTCCTCTCCCGCGAGTTCCGGATGAGCGTGCAGATCCCGCCTGAACCGAATCATCTGTTCGTCGCTCTGCTCGAGCTTCTGACGGATGAGTTCAAGCAGCTCATCCTGAAGATGGGGATTGTTCGAGAAGGATTTTGGAGTGGATGATGACATGCTTTGGTTCCTGAAGACTATGCCGAAATCAGGACCAATCCAGAACGATCTTGCCAAACTGTTCACCGGCCTCGAGCCGGCCCCAGGCTTCGCTGCTCTCGGCGGGTGTGAAGACCTTGTCGATGGTGGGCTTGAGCGATCCCGACTTGAACAGAGCCACGGCCTGCCTGAATTCATCCATGGTTCCCATCGTCGATCCGATGATGGTCAGCTGATTCCAGAAGATCCTCTGGAGGTTCGTCTTGGCCTCGACTCCAGCCGTCGTTCCACAGGTCACCATCACACCTCCGCGTGCCAGCGATCCGAGAACGGAATCGTGGATGGCACCCCCGACAGATTCGACGCATACGTCGACTCCACGCTTGCTGGTCATCTGGCGGACCTGTCTGGACCAGTTCTCGCCGGTGTCGAGAATGGTGTGTTCCGCACCGAGTTCCACTGCCCGATCGAGTTTCCATTGATGCCGCGAGGTGACGATGGTCCGACAACCGAGATGGTTGGCAATGTTGAGGGCCGCCAGGGCGAGTCCGCCGCCGATTCCGGGAATCAACACCCACTGTCCGGCACCGAGCGATGCTCGGGTCAACATCATCCGCCACGCCGTGAGGTGAGTCAGTCCATACGCGGCGGCTTCGATCGGATCACGATCGCCGATATCGATCAGCTGGTGGGCCGGTCCAACGAAGTACTCGGCATGACATCCCTGGCTGAATTCCCCGATCATGTGGAGGTTGGGCAAGGCCGGTGCACGCTCGTGATGAGGTTTATCCGCCACGGGTATGGCGGCGTTCATCATGACTCGCTTGCCGAGCCAGTTCTCGTCGACGCCTTCACCGACGGACTCGATCCGGCCGCAGCCGTCGGAACCACTTATGCGCGGGAATTCCTCGGCACCTGGCATGCCGGCGCCGACCCAGATGTCCAGTCTGTTCAGGGCGGATGCTTCCGTCTTGACCAGTACGTCCCCGGGTCCGGGTTCCGGTTTCGGGTAGTCGTCCACCAATTCGATGTTCGGTGTGACGGGCAATCCCGCCTGCTGGATGATCAGCGCTTTCATATCGGTCGCCTCATGTGGTTCGACAGCCATTTCGAAGAAGCAATTCCCTGGTCGCGGTGATTCCATCGCGTTCGGACAACTGTTCCCCTTCGTATTCGATTCCTACCCATCCATCGTAACCGGCCTCGCGAGCGATCGAGAGCATCCTCGTGAAGTCGGTATGCACCTCTTCACCATCGTCGTTGAAATCATTGCTCTTCGCGCTCAAGGCCATCGCATGGGGGACGAGTTCGGCCATTCCCCTGTATCGATCGTAGGTTTCCCGGGTATCCCAATCGAGAATGAAGTTGCCGAAGTCGGGAAGGGTTCCCAGCCTTGGATGGCCGACACCCTCGATCAGCGAGGCCAGCCATGCGCCGTTGCTCGAGAGGCCTCCATGATTCTCGATCGTGACATTCATCTCGAGCTCATCGGCATGGGGCATGAGGAGATGAAAGCCTCTGAGGCATCGATCTCTCTGTTGATCGGGCGTTCCCTCCGACTGCGCATTCACGCGAATGCTGTGGCAGCCCAGCCGCTTGGCGGCCTCGAGCCATCGACGATGGTTCTCGATGGTCGTCTTCAATTCGCCTTGGTCCTCGGCGCCCATGTGACCTTCGTTGTCGATCATGATGAGGAGGCTTTCCACACCATGATCGTCGGCGCGTTGGGCGAGCCGGGCCAGATACGCCTGGTCCGAGACCTTGTCCTTGAAGAAGGTGTTGACGTATTCGACTCCTCCCAGATCCCATTCCTCCCGAGTCATCCTGGCGAAGTCGAGTGGGTCCAGGTCTCCACCTCGAATGGTTCTGTGAAGGGACCACTGGGCCAGTGATATGGGATAGGCGGCATTGGTTTCGGTCATCGTTCGATTCTCCGGTTCTTTCCTGGCGGACCACGAGCAGCTTGTCAGAACACCGCCAACGAGAACACCTGCCGGGAATTGAACGACCCGTCATCTCGATGGATCGTGGTGGATCACGTCAGTTGCTCTTTGGCCCAGTTCGTTCCATTCGTGGCGGCTTCCTGCGCACACTCCGGCTTGCTGCCGCCTGCCTGGGCCATGTCGGGGCGTCCGCCGCCGCCACCACCGCAAAGTGAAGCCACATGCTTGATCCAGTTGCCGGCCTTCAATCCTCTCTTGATGAGCGCTTCGGGAACTCTGGCGACCATGACGACCTTGCCGGCCTCGAGATCGGTTCCCAGAAGCATGCAGGCCGAATCGGGATGGCTGCCACGTACGGTGTCCATTGCAGCCAGCAGATCATCGCGTTCGATAACCCCTTCCATGACGCCGACGATCACATCGCCTTCCGACGCCTCTGAAAGTGAACGAGCGATGGCCACTGCTTCGTTCTTCGATGACTTGGCTGCCGATTTTCGGGCGGCCTTGACTCGTGCGCGAAGTGATTCGAGCAGTTTGCGGATCTGCTCGCGGTCAAGAAGCCCGAGGGTCTCCTCATCGACTCGCTTGGTGAGCACATCGATTCGGTCGGCCAGCTCGAGATCCTCGCAGGAGGCAGCGTCCTGCACATCGGTGGACAACTGCCGACCTCGATCGAGGGCTTCTCGCGCAGCCATGCCAGTCAATGCCGTCATGCGACGGATGCCGGCGGCCAATCCCTGTTCCTGGATCAACAGAAAGCTGTCGGCATTCGATGTGTTGTCAAGATGGGTTCCCCCGCAGAATTCGATGGAGTGCTCCATCCACTGCGGATCCTCCGGTCGCTCCACGAGATCGGCGGAAGCGGCGCCGATACTGACGACTCGAACCGGATCGGGGTATCGCTCGCCGAACACGGCTCTGACACCGGTGATCTTCATCGCCGATTCGAGAGGCATCTCCGCGGCATGAACTACCTGTCCCTGCTCGATGGAATCACGTACATCCGATTCGATCCGTTCGAGTTGAGTCGAGGTCGGAGCTGTTCGGCAGGAGAAATCGAAACGAAGACGATCGGCCGATACCAGCGAACCCTTCTGCTGGACATCTTCACCGAGCGTCGATCGCAAGGCGAGATTCAGGAGATGTGTTCCGGTGTGATTGGCTTCGATACGATCCCGCTTGCCCTGATCGATGCAGGCCATGCCCGTGCTGTCCAGATCGAGCCCCTCGCCGGTTCCCTCGTGCAGCACGTAGTCGCCGAACCGCCGGGTCTGTGTGATCTGGAATGAGGAATCACCATCGACATAGTGTCCGGTGTCGCCGATCTGTCCACCCTGGTCCGCATAGAACGACGTGCTGTCCAGGATGAGGCCGACGAAGGTGCCGGTTTCAACATGCTCCTTGAATTCGTTGCCGTCCCAGATGGCCATGATCCGACTCTGCACGGAACCGCCTTCGAACTTCGGTCGATCGTCGGTGGGGCCGACGCCATCCTGAGCGAGTCGAGCGATGGCGTCCGGCGGCAGCGTCATCTCGATGGTGTCGTTGCTGGACGCGCGTGATCGTTCGCGAGCCGACTCCATCAGTTCGTCATAGGTCGCACGGTCGATCTCGAGATCACGTTCACGGCACATGAGCTCGGTCAGATCGATCGGGAAACCGAACGTGTCGTGGAGCGCGAAGGCGTCCTCGCCCGAGAGGTTTCCATCCGTCGCCCCCTGAGCGGCGGTGTCGAAGAGAGCAAGGCCTCGTTCAAGAGTCCTGAGGAATGCCTCCTCCTCGTCGCGGATGATCGAGGCCACGGTGTCCTGTTGCGTCTGGAGTTCGGGGAAGACGCCACCCAGGCTGGCGGCGACCGCCGGCACGATCCGGCACAGCATGGGTTCATGCACTCCAAGAGTCTGATGCACCATGCGGACCGCACGTCGAAGAATTCTGCGAAGAACATAGGATCGGCCCTCGTTGCCCGGACGAGCACCGTCGGCCAATGCGATGGTCACGCAACGGACGTGATCGGCGATCACTCGATAGGCGACGTCGATTGGATCATCCAGACTGCTTCCATAGGGCCTGGCCTCGCTGCAATGCTGGATGGCATCGAACAAGGGAGTCCACAGATCGGTGTCGTAGTTGCTGGACTTGTCCTGAAGCACCCGCACGATTCGTTCGAAACCCATTCCGGTATCGACATGCTTCGAGGGAAGTGGGACGAGGGCGCCATCGGCCCGGCGGTTGAACTGTATGAAGACCAGATTCCAGATCTCGATCACATCCGGATGATCCAGATTGACGAGCTTTCCTCCATCACCGTCCGGCGTGCCGTCGTAATGAATTTCGCTGCATGGACCACAGGGGCCGGTGGCGCCCATTTCCCAGAAATTGTCCTTGCGACCCCATCGCGTGATGTTCTCGGGATTCACGCTGGTGTGTCTGAGCCACAACTCGTGCGCTTCCTCATCCGGCTCGGTTCCATCTTCGGACGATCCCTCGAAGACCGTCACGTGAAGTCTTTCAGCCGGGAGTCCCCAGACTTCCGTCAGAAGTTGCCAGGCCCACTTGATGGCATCCTCCTTGAAGTAGTCTCCAAACGACCAGTTGCCGAGCATCTCGAAGAACGTGTGGTGGTATGTATCCCGTCCGACATCTTCCAGATCATTGTGCTTGCCACCGGCTCGTATGCATTTCTGCGTATCCACAGCTCGTTTGTAGGGACGTTCACCCTGTCCGAGGAAGACATCCTTGAACTGGTTCATTCCGGCATTGGTGAACAGCAGCGTGGGATCGTCATGTGGAACCACGGCAGAGGAAGGGACGATCGTGTGTCCGGCCTTCTCGGCGAAGAAGTCCATGAAATCACGACGGATTTCTTCTGCGGATCGATGGGTAGAGGTCTTCTCATCTTGAGAGCGGGTCATCTGAAGTCTCCGGGCGTGGATTTCTTGAGCCACCAACAGGATGCGGCAGTGTACTGCTGCCAGGACAATGGGACGCCTGAAATTGTGTCTGAAGCGGCCTCAAGGGGAATTCCAAGCCATCTTTGACCCAGAGCGGCTATCCTCGCGACGTCATATCGAGGAGGTATCGCCCATGGATACTCGGCAGCCCCTTGTCGGGGGTAATTGGAAAATGAATACCACCGAGGATGAGGCCCTTGAACTGGCCAGAGCGGTCATAGACGCATGTGATGCCGATTTGGCTCAGCAGTGCGATGTCTGCCTCTTCCCGCCATTTACATGGTTGTCTCAGGTTGGCCACGCGGCTTCCGATACTCCGGTTCTCATCGGTGCTCAGGACGTCAGTGACAAGGCTTCTGGAGCCTACACGGGTCAGATAAGTGCCCAGATGTTGCTGGATACGGGCTGTACGATGACCTTGATCGGGCATTCGGAGCGTCGGCATGGGCTTGGTGAGCCTGATTCACTTCTAAATTCCAAGGTCCATCAGGCCATTGATCAGGGGCTCCAGGTCATGCTTTGTGTCGGCGAACAGCTTGCCCAAAGAGAGGCCGGTCGGAGTGAGGAAGTGGTTGCCAATCAGGTGCTTGCAGGCCTTGATGGGGTCCTGAAGGAGGATTTGAGCCGAATGAGCGTGGCCTATGAGCCAGTCTGGGCCATCGGAACTGGCCGAACAGCCTCTCCGGAGGATGCCCAGACCATGCATCAAAGGATTCGCGCAGAGCTCGAGAGGCAGTATGATGCTCCGTCCGCCTCGGGGATCCGAATCGTCTATGGGGGCTCAGTGAAACCCTCAAATGCCGATGAGATCTTTGCCCAACCGGATGTGGATGGTGGGCTCATCGGCGGAGCCTCTCTGGATGCGGGAGGCTTCATTGAGATTGTCCGTGCAGCGGCATCCAGCGCCGCATCCTGAATTGAACTTCAGCCCGCCCATGAAAGAACTGGGCCGGTCCCAGAATTGACGACGACCATGACTACTACCTATCTCATTCTCACGGCAATCTTCATCGTCATCTCGGTGGCTTTGATCCTGATCATCCTCGTCCAACGCCCGTCGGGGGGGGGACTCGCCGGTGCATTTGGTGGTGCTGGTGGTGGTGGCACGGAGAGTGTCTTCGGTGGTCGCGTAGGTGATGCGCTGACGGTCATGACCGTCATCGGTTTCTGTGTCTACCTTGGTCTTGCCATAACGCTCAATCTCATGGAGAGCCGCAACGGTACGCCTGCTCCTCCGCCGAATCTGGAGGAGACGCTTCTTCCATTCTCGGCGACCGATCCGTTCGAGGTGCCAGGTGATTCCGAGGGCGGTGGTGCTCAGGAGAGCACGACATCCGCTCCGGCTGCAACACCGGAATCCGACGGCATCTTCACGCCAAGCGCGCCTGCTTCAGAACCTGCCAGCGGCGAGGGCGGCTGATCGTGCTTCGATCGATGACCGGATTCGGGTCCGCCACGAAAACAGTGGATGGCTGTCGTTTCGTCATTGAAGCCCGAGCTGTCAACGGCCGTTATCTGAAATGCCACATCCGATTGCCCGAGGACTTTCACGGTCTCGAGCAGGGCCTTGAGGAGATCGTCTCGCGTTCGCTTGATCGTGGGACCGTGACCGTGACCGTTCGGGTCAGCGGCAGTTCTCCGGACAGCGGGGCGGCCCTCGATACCGCTGCCCTCGATCGATACATCGAGCAGATCAAGCCCGTTGCCGAGAAACACGGTCTTTCGATCCAGATCGCCGACATGCTTGAACTACCTGGGGTCCTGATTTCACAGGTCGATGATGCCAGCCGGGGCAGAGTCGTCGAGATCATGCACAAGCTGCTTCAGCAGGCCTGTGATGAACTCGATGGAATGCGATCCCGGGAAGGCGAGACGCTGCAGCATGATCTGCAGGGCAGTCTCGATGAGATTCGCGGGGCGCTTGAGTTCATCCAGGAGCGTTCTCCTGTCGTGGTGAAACTCTACGAGGAGCGTCTGCGTCAGCGTATGGAATCGCTGCTCTCGACCGTCGGAGGCACGGTGGGCGACGAGGACCTCGTCCGCGAGGTCGCAGTTTTCGCCGAGCGATCCGACATCGCCGAGGAGATCATCCGATTGGGGGGTCATCTCGATCACTTTCAGGAGTTGATGGACTCCGATAGCGGAGATCCACTCGGCCGAACACTTGATTTCCTGTCGCAGGAAATGCTCCGTGAAACGAACACCATCGGAAGCAAATGTCTCGACAGCGATGTCAGTCGTCGCACCGTTCTGATCAAGGGTGCCATCGACAGGCTCAAGGAACAGGTCCAGAACGTCCGTTGAGTAGACGTGGGTTTGCAGGAGCGGGACGTTGTCCAAGAAGCCGCTTGATTCCGAAGACCAGCCCAACCCCGAAGCAGGTTTCTCGTCTAACGAAGTCGCGGGCATCCTCTCCAGATACGACATCGGAACCATCAGCAGCGTCCGTGCCTACGAACGCGGCTCCAGTCGTGCACCAAAGGCCCTGATCGAATCCGACGCCGGGGAGTTCCTTCTCAAGCGAAGAGCTCCCGGAAGAGACGAGCCGAGACGCATAAAGTTCGAACACACGGTTCATGGCCAACTTCGAAAAGCGGGCTATCCGGTCGCCGAGATCATGGCCTCTCGACGAAGTCGATCAACGGCGATCCGTGGAAGCCACGGCATGTACGAGCTGTTTCGCTTCATTCGAGCCAGTCGATGTCATGGTACGAGCATCGAACTCGAGGCCTGTGGCGCGGCTCTGTCGGATTTCCACGGGATTCTCAACGACTTCGACTACCCCGCCCGGCAAGGTGGTGGATTCCATGGAGTCTCACGTCTGGACAAGCATGTCGAGAAATATTCCTCACATCTGAGCCGCCGAAGCAGGCGCATCTGCAATCAGATCAGGGAGTGCTACACGGAAGCCGCCCAGAACGTCGACTCGTTGGGATGGTCGAAATGGTCGACGACGATCGTGCATGGCGACTGGCATCCGGGAAACGTGCTCTTCGGTGATCGTTCCAATGTCCGAGTCGTTCTCGATTTCGACAATGTTCGCAGAGAACCGAGAATCGTGGACATTGCGTCAGCCATACTCCACTTCGGTCGGTATGTGACTGCTCTTCACAATGATGAAGGATCGACCTGGCCGGTTCAGCTGCACGAACCGTCCGTCAAGTCATTGGCCAGAGGCTACGCCTCCCATGCCGCCAGATCACCGGTAGCCACCGAACTGGCGGCATTGCCGGCCTTGATGGTCGAGGCGATTGCACTGGAGACGATTCCCTCCCTTCTTCGAGAGGGACGGTTCGGAGATCATTCGATCAACGATTTCCTGCCGGTGGTCTCGGATTCACTCAAGAACATGCTCTCGAATTCCGGTCGACTGATCGCGACTCTTCAGACTATCCTTGGTTGAGATGAAAATGACGCGAATCATCCTGATGCTGTTCATGGCCATGGCCGGTCTGTCGTCCGTTCTCGCTGATTCATTGCCACCGACCCCCGCGGATCTGCCCGGCGACCCTCGTCACCGGCTTTCCGTCTACATGGAACGGTTGGACAGCGAGCGATGGCTCGATCGTGAGACGGCGACGATCGATCTTGCCAGGGACAGAGTCGTCGAGGAACGCGTGATCGTCGAGCGCCTTGCCCAATCACTCATGACGCAGGAGCAGAGATTGCGTCTGCTCCGTGCCATCGAGACAAGACTGCTACTCCTTCCCAAGGGCGCCGTGGGAATCTCGATGAAGAAGCACATCTCGGATTTCGTCGATCACAACGGCGAACCCGTTCGTGGCGTCGAGGTGGTCGATCTGATTCCGGGCATGCCTGCCGAGGATGTGCTCAGGATCGGCGATGTCATGGTGTCCATTGAAGATGAGCCCCTTGAAATCCCATCGCAGGTCTCTTCATTGATCAAGCAGTACTGGCCAGGTGATGAAGTGGAGCTTGAAATCGCTCGAGACGAGATGGCCAATGGCGAAGAGGGTGAACGTAGAAGCCGTCGAATTCGCATACGAATTAAGCTCGGTTCAACGGATCAGCTGGTCCAGCAGAATCGAAATTCTCGATTCGCGAACAGCGATCGTCATCTGGATGAAAAGAGGGTCTACGAGTACTACCAGCTTCATGGACCCAAACCGAGGCTCCTGAACCCCCCTGGGAACGACGCCCAGCCCATGCAGGTCTCGAGCATGCCGATGGGCTTCGACATCGATCTCATCCTGCAGCAGCTGGTCGCCGATCGGGAGGCTGTTCTGGAGAAGCGCCCAGACGCGATGTCCACGGTGGAGTTCACCGAGAAGTGGACCCGTTATTCACAGGACATATCGATCATCCTGCAGCAGAACAGCTTCAGCGATCAGGATCGTCTCACACTGGAGAATCTGGTCGCCAGGATCATCGAGTCTGTTTCACTGGAGCCGTGACCGTCGTACCCGTTCTCAGAAGAGGCTCGGGATCGCGATGGCAACGAAGATGACCAGCAGAATCAGGCAGATCATCGCAATGAATCGAATGGAGGGCTTGATCGCCTTCGGAACCGGTTTCAACGGCAGGCTGTCGCACCGCTCCCCGATATCCACCTGTTCCCAATCGAGTTCACGTGCATCGGTACGAGCATCCTCGATGGTGAGACGTGCCAGTTCGAGTTGGGATTCCCTGACCAGCACCGGGTAGGCGCCTTTGCCCTGCCTTGGTTGAAGGCTCGTGTAGTTCTCGGGAAGAACACCGGGGGAGTCGGCCGGAATATCGAATTCGGCCAGGAGAATCACAAGCGCCTCGGCGGCGAATTTACTGTCGCAATCCTCCACGGACACCAGCCGTTCGTGATTGCCGGCCTCATTGGTCATCGGGATACATGCTCTCTAGCGCCATGGCTGCATCGGGTCCGTGTGGCCCTTGTGGAAGCATGACACACCATGAAGAGATCGTCTCGCTGTCGATGTCGTGCAGATCGCCGGGTGTCATCCCCGGTAGATCAGGCGGGCAATGGACGAGTTCCGCCTGAAGCATGTCGTTGTTGACCTTCACGACCTTGAGCCAGAGATGATGCGTATCCTGCTCGTCGTCCTCCTTGGGCATGAAGGGGACCTGCACAAGACAGTCGATCTCCCCACAGACATGTCGGCAGGTGTTCACGAAGATCGACCAGCTTTCTCTCGCAAGCCTCGTTTCTCTCGAGCTTGATCTGCTGGTCTGGTACATCGCCACCGTGGGCTGCTTGAGGGCCTCGAGAATGACGGAGGCATCCTTTCCCTCCGGATCGGTGATCATGGCGGTGGGCGATGGTAGATATTCCTCGAGCTCCATCGACTCGGCCGTCTTCAGCTGCATCTTGAGATCGGCACCGATGCGAGCAATGTCCGAAGGCGATGGAAGCGGATGCTCCATGCTCAGACTCGCCACACCGTCAAGCAGCATCAGAGCCGCCTGATGGGACTCCTCGCCGACATTGGCGACAGCCAGTTCGGCTCGACCGCATCGATGCAGGCCCTTGGTCTGGAGGATCCAGTCCTCTTCCTCAGTCTCGATGCCTTCGATGACCCAGAGGATGCGATCGGGTGGTTCGGCGCCGTCTCCGAGAAAGGCGTTGTCGAGCGTCTGTCCCGTCATGATCCGATTCGTCACGATGTCCCATGCGAACATCGCTTCACCGGCGGAAGCGGCAACGAGTCGAACCATGTTCACATACATCGTCAGCGGGTCGATCGCAGGCAGAATCGTTTCGATCCCGACGAGATAGGGGCACTCCTCCAGAGAGCACTCGAGTCCGTCATCCTCGGTTCTGGGCGCACCGAACAGGAGCAGCGCATGCGGTATTCCCGGCACCTCGACCTGAGCCAGCCAGTCCTGGTCGGGCGGCGTCTCCAGCTCGCCGGCTTGAATGGAATCGCCGATGAAATCGGCCATCCTCTGGATGGCCTGCTGCCCGGAGACCTCATTGGGCGCTCCGATGAGTATGCCGCTGGGCTCAGGAGGCTCGACCAGCCATTGTGTATCAGGAAGACTCGAGAGATCGATAAGAGGAAGCAGTGACATGATCAGCCCGTGATTATGTTGATTATCTTGCCAGGTACGACGATGACTTTTCGGACAGGTGCCTCACCGATGAGTTCCACGATTCGTGGATCTGCCAGAGCCGTCTCCTGCAGATGCGTTTCAGAGGCGTCGGAAGGGACGGTGATCTTGGATCGGACCTTCCCCTTGATCTGTATCGGCATTTCCATGGTGTCATCAACCAGCATTGTTTCGTCGAATTCAGGCCACTGGGTCAGGGCGATCGACGACTCGTTGCCGATCCGATGCCAGATTTCCTCGGCAACGAATGGAGCCATCGGTGCCAGGGTGCGAACCAGTCTTCCGATCTGGTCGGTGGTCATGCGGCCCGTGGAGGTCGCGACGTTGACGAATTCGATCAATGCGGCGATGGCGGTATTGAACGAAAGGCGTTCGATATCGGATTCGACCTTGTGAATCGTCCGGTGCAACGCCCGTTCAATCGTCTCATCGGGTTCGTCCGCCATGATGACGGAACCGGTCTCCTCGTCGATGACCAGCCGCCACAGTCTCTGCAGGAACCGGAATACGCCGATGATGTCACGTGGATTCCAGGGCTTGCTCGACTCCAGCGGCCCCATGTACATCTCGTAGAGACGCAGTGTGTCGGCGCCCCACGTCTCGATGACCTCATCGGGGTTGATGACATTTCTCAGGGACTTGCTCATCTTCGCGATGGTTCGCTTGACCGATGCGCCGGTCGCCGTTTCCACGTACTGATCGCCGTCCTTCTCCTCGACCTCATCGACTGGAACAAGTGACCCATCGCTTCGTTGGAACGCCCAGCTCGTGAGCAGGCCTTGATGGAACAGTCTGCGGAAAGGCTCTTCGGAGGAGACATGGCCCAGATCATGGAGCATCTTGTTCCAGAAACGTGCATAGAGCAGATGAAGCACGGCGTGCTCGGCACCGCCGATGTACAGATCGACGCCATCTCCCAGCCAGTAGGCCTCCGCCTTCTCATCCACGAATCGGGTATCGCAGTTCGGGCTGCAGTATCGAAGGTGATACCAGCATGAACCGGCCCATCCGGGCATGGTGTTGGTTTCCCTGGTGACAGGCGTGTCCGGAGGAAGCAGGGCTGGATCGACACCAGCCTCGCCGGCTGTCGTGTTCAGCCACGCTTCAGCCTTGGCCAGAAGAGGTTGTGGATCCTCTGATTCCACGGGCACAAAATCGTCAAGCGGCGGAAGTTCCACGGGAAGATGCTCTTCCGAGATCGGCCAGGTACGCCCGTGTTCATCGTGGACGATTGGAAACGGCTCTCCCCAGTAGCGTTGTCGTGAGAAGAGCCAGTCGCGAAGTCGATAGCGGACTTGACGGTCTCCGATTCGCTTCTTTTCAATCCATTCAATGACGGCTTCTCTGGCTTCTTCCGAAGTGCAGTCGTCCAGTGAGAGATCGTCGCCGGAGGAGTTGATGACGAGTCCATCTCCAGTCAGGCATCCCTCGCCGGCCGGACCATTCGATGATCTGACGACGGTTCTGATATCGAGATCGAACCTGGTCGCGAAGGCGGCATCGCGTTCATCATGTCCGGGGACGGCCATGATCGCGCCATGGCCGTAGCTCATCAGGACATAGTCGGCGACCCAGATCGGGATGGTCTCACCGGTCGCCGGATTGATGGCCGAAAGTCCCAGGGCAACACCGGTCTTGTCTTCCTGGTCAGCCATCCGCTCGACATCTGCTCTTGACGAGGCGGTCTCGACGTACTGCTTCAACGCCTCGACATCGGTTGATGGTGACGGAGACGTGATCAAGGCTTGCACCAATGGGTGCTCAGGTGCGAGAACCATGAATGTCACACCGAAAATGGTGTCCGGTCGTGTCGTGAATACACGGATGGGATCTCCATGTTCACATTGGAAATCGATGTCCGCGCCTTCGCTTCGGCCAATCCATTCAGCTTGCATGGTCCGAGTCGATTCGGGCCAATTCACCTTGTCCAGATCGGCGAGCAGTCTGTCTGCATAGGCCGTGATCCGAAACATCCACTGTTTGAGCGGCTTGCGAACGACGGGATAGCCTCCTCGTTCGCTTCTTCCATCGATGACCTCTTCATTGGCAAGAGCCGTTCCGAGCTTTGGACACCAGTTCACGACCTGTTCCGAGAGGTACGCGAGTCGTTTATCGTCGAGATACGCCTGTTGTTCCTCGTCGTTGAGATCGGACCATGGTCGACCTTCGACCTCTCTCTGCCCGTTGGACAGAGACTCGATCAATTCAGAGAGGGGTTTCGCCTTGTCGCATGTGTCGTCGAACCATGAATTCCATGCCTGGAGCCAGATCCATTGGGTCCATCGATAGTAGTCGGGATCGATGGTCGCGAGTTCACGAGACCAGTCGTAGCTGAATCCGATGGCATCCAGCTGGCCTCGATAGGTTTCGATCGCGGCCCGTGTGGTTTCGGCGGGATGAATTCCGGTTGTGATGGCGTATTGTTCCGCTGGCAATCCGAAGGCATCCCAGCCCATCGGATGCAGAACGTTGTAACCACGCATTCGATGGAATCTGGAGAGGATGTCGCTGCCGATGTATCCAACCGGATGTCCGACATGCAGACCGGCTCCCGATGGATAGGGGAACATGTCGAGGCAGTAGAACTTGGGCAGCGAGTCGTCGAATCCGGGATCTCCCGGATTGCCCACGCGATAGATCCCATCGGATTCCCATTGGGTCCGCCAATGCTTCTCAAAGCCACTGGCCAGATCCGCTGTGTAGCGGTGTGATGGCGTTGACGCAGCTGACTCGGGCTTGGTGGCGTGATCTGACATGCTCATGGCTCCCTGCAAGGAACATGGCATGGTACCTCTGGGCGCTACCTTCGTGAGGCTCTAGGCCCTTGCCGAGGCAGTCGCACGCTGGCTGGACAGATCGGCCAGATGCCGCTTGGCTTCACCAACCATGTAGAAGCTGCCTGTGATGCAGATCAGATCATCCCGGCTGGCCGCCTGAGCAGCGGTCTCCAGGGCCTTGGCGAGCGTTGGCTCGACTTGGCAGACCCGATTGTGCCGTTCGGCAAACCGCTTGGCCAGCTCCTCCGGCTCGGCTGCCCGGGGGTTGTTGGCCGCCTTTGTGAAGATGATCTTGTCTCCGCCAAGGGCCACCTTGTCCAGAAGCCCGTCGATGTCCTTGTCCTGACAGCAGCCGAAGACGCAGATCATCGAGTCGTTGGGTATGTGGGCACCCACGGTTCTCATGAGACATTCGAGAGCCGCTGGGTTGTGCGCACCATCGGCGAGGATGGCCGGCTTCTGCCAGAGGGGCTCCATGCGTCCCTCGATTTCGGTGTTCGCCAGACCTTCATAGACAGTCGATTCGTCGATGGTGCCGGTGTTGGCCGAGATCCCGTCGATGGCTGCCAGCGACAGGGCGCAGTTGATGGCCTGGTGTGCACCGGGAAGTGGAACCGGGAGATGCATGTACTGGCTGCGACCCGTCATGAGACAGATTCGCGTGTGAGCACCGAGATCATCGGAAACACAGAATCGGCTGCTGAATTCGATTTCATTGCCGATGAACTGGATGGTCGTACCGACCTCTTCAGCCTTCGCTCGCAGGACTTCCTCAGCTTCGGGTGGCTGAGGAACGGAGATCACCGGCACGCCAGCCTTGATGATGCCGGCCTTTTCCGCGGCAATGGAGGCGATGTCCTTGCCCAGCAGATGCATGTGATCGAAATCGATCAAGGTCATCAGAGTGATGTCGGGATTGGTGAGATTAGTCGAATCAAGTCGACCACCAAGACCAGTCTCGACGACTGCGATATCGACCGCCTGCTCAGCGAAGTGCTGCAGGCCGATGGCGGTGAGCAGTTCGAAGTAGGTTGCATCCGGAGCCACCTTTTCGGCAGCTTTGCCGACGCTGGCAACCAGTGATACGAAGGACGACTTGTCGATCATCTCGCCATTGATCGCGATCCGTTCACGGATGTCGGTCAAGTGTGGTGAGGTGTATGTTCCGACGGTGTAGTCGGCGTGCTTCAGAATGGAGGCCACCATGGCGACAGTCGAACCCTTTCCGACGGTGCCGGCAACATGGGCGACCCGGACCGACGCCTGCGGGTTGCCGATGGCATCGAGCAGTTTGGCCATTCGATCCAGCTTGAAGGTGTCCTGGTCGTACTTGACGGATCTGGCCCGCTCGAGGTCGGTCTTCTCCATCAGATACCGGACAGCGGTGTTGTAGGTGGTGACTTTGCTGGCCTTCAGAGCGGCATGACGACTGGACTTTGAGCCGCTTCGTCTCGGTGTTCTGGTCCGGCGAGCACTGGTAGTTTTCTTGGTTGCTGGCATGATTCCGCCATACTAGCGTATATGGCTCTCAAGATCAAATATTCTGTCATAAATAACTGTCATAAATAG
>DEYM01000022.1:0-3965 GCA_002364555.1 Phycisphaerales bacterium UBA3158
GGTCGGTTCCGCCAAGCGGATCCTCAAGTCAGGCGAGAAGGGCACTCCAAACGTGCTTGACTCACTGGTCTCGACCGCTCAAGGGACACCCACGATGGTCATGACCATGGACATGCGATCCGGCATCAACGACCTTCTGGAATTGCTCAATTCCGTACCGGCCATGCAGGCCGACATGGCCAATGCGCTGACTTCCATGCCTGCAGGTGACCCGGTCAGACTGGACTTGACCGCCACCGCCATGACAAAGGGTGGTCAGTGTGTCGTCAGTTTCGATCTGGGCGGTATGGCCCAGATGATCATGAAGGCGGATGAGGAGATGAAAGCCAAGAGGCAGAACAAGGCTGCCATGGCCAACTGATCGAGACGAGTACCGAATCAATCTCTGACAGGCCTCACAGCGTCGCTGTGAGGCCTGTTTCATAGGGGGCAAGGAAAAACCCCTCGTGAGTGGATCACGAGGGGTCTTCAACTGGGGATCAAGGATTCGAACCTTGACTAATTGATTCAGAGTCAACCGTGCTACCGTTACACCAATCCCCATGAGTTGGCGGTCTGTCCCGATACGATCTCTGTCACATCGCATCGGCCAGTGTATCGAGAACTGCTCTGGATGTCCTGCGGATCTCAGGGCTGTTATCGACCCTTTTCTTCGATTAGGATCTCCACCATCAACTATCAGGAGCCTTGATCATGGCTGATTATGTAACTGTTGAGGGGGCCCGTGTTGGAGTGCTCATGGGAAGCGCTTCCGACTGGCCGGTAATGGAAAAGACCTCTGCAACACTTGAAAAACTGGGAATCGTCCACGAGTGCAATGTCATCTCTGCGCATCGGGCACCTCGTCGACTGGAGGCGTACTGCTCCACGGCGGAGGACCGCGGTCTGCAGGTCCTGATCTGTGCCGCCGGGGGCGCCGCGCATCTCGCCGGTGTTGCTGCAGCGCTGACCCATCTCCCCATTCTCGGCTGTCCGATGAAGGCCTGGTCGACGGAAGGGTTGGACTCGCTCCTCTCGATGGCTCAGATGCCCAAGGGAATTCCGGTTGGCACACTGGCGGTCGGAGGTGCCGGCGCCATCAATGCCGCGATTCTGGCCACGCAGATCATCGCATTGTCCGATTCCGATGTCAGGGACCGGCTGCTGGCCTATCGTTCGAATCAATCCGCTGCGACCTTTGAACTTCCCGGGGCACCGGGACATCCTTCGAAATAAGAGCCATCCACATGGAATTCGATTCACCGCCAAGCGATCCGATACCGGCATGTCAGACATGGTTTGACGAGGCTCGTGAACGTTGCACGGTTCCGAATACGAACGCCATGGCGCTCTCGACGGTGGGCAAGAACGGTCAGCCGTCATGCAGAATGGTTCTTCTGAAGGGTTTCGATCACCGCGGCCCGGTGTTCTACACGAACAGCCAAAGCAGAAAAGGCAATGAGCTGGAGGCGATGTCGAAGGCTTCGCTTCTCTTCTTCTGGGATGAGCTTGAACGGCAGATCCGCTTCGAGGGAACAGTGGAGCATGTCAGCTGCGAGGAGGCGGATGCCTACTTCGCGTCTAGGCCAAGAGGCAGCCGGATAGGAGCCTGGGCGAGCGAACAGTCCCGCCCCTGTGCAGATCGCGCCACACTTGATGCTGGAATCGAGGCGGTCGAGAAACGTTTCGAAGGTCAGGACGTCCCGCGTCCGCCGCATTGGCTGGGGTACCGCGTGATTCCCGACAGAATCGAGTTCTGGCAGGGCGGTGAAAGCCGAGTGCATGATCGAGTGGTCTACGACCTTCGTGATGACGGCTCGTGGGACACGCAGCGTCTCTGGCCCTAGCCTCTACTTGCCCTCTTCCTTTTCGAACCATTGCCGCAGCATTGCTTCCGCTTCCTCTATCAGTGACGCGGGCATGTCCGATCCGTTGTCGGGTTCAGGTCGTGTCGATTCGCCTGATGTTGGCGGTGTCGACGGCTCCTCGTTGCTCACTGCATCCAGTGGTTGGATCTTCGCAGGCTGTTGAGGAGTCTGATCATCGAGAAGCTGCTGGGCTTCACGAAGTACATCGTCGGGTATCAGCATGCCCGGGTCCGGCGGCTTGCCGATCTTCTTGGTGGATTGAAGAGGGGATTTGACGGATTTCTTTCTTGGAGGCGTCATCGCCTCGAGCGAATCAAGCAGTTCCTTCGGTAGCGATTCATCCGACAGATCGATTCCCTCTTCCCCGATTTGAAACTCGTTCTTCCAGGAGTCCACTTCTCCGGGCCTCAGATTGGCTGGCCTGCTGGTTCCGGAGGGCTTCTGGCGGCTTCTGTCGCGATCCTCGAGAAGTAATCTGAGAAATTCTTCGGATCCAAGCTCTCTGGCGCCTCGTTTCTTGGCCGCTCGACGGACTCTGCGGTCGGAGGAGATCACCAGAAGACGAGCAGGGGCACTGGAATCGGCGATCAGACGTTCCAGCACGTCGTCCGCCTCGATCTGCCTGGAGTAAATTGTGCGAATTCCTGAGGGAAGCCGGGGGGGGCCTTTCGGGGGGGGCATTCCATCACATACCAGTGCCACAGGGGTATCTGCCCATCTGCTGTGTTGGATAAGGGCCGCTAATCCAGCCACTCCCGGGCCCGCCAGGCCCGGTGGGAGCACTCCAGTGACATGGAGCACGTTGAAAGTATCGATCAGTAGCCTCATCGTTCGAATTCCTCATTCTCCGGGTATCAAACGCAGATTGGACCAATCTAGCGACTGAAGAGAATCCACCTCATTTATACCCTTGCCGAGAGGGCCCGGATCGGTTCTAATAATCGGCTTTCCCCCCCAAAAGGGTTGACTGCGAGAAACGACACACATGGCCATTCGGATCAAATCTCGTCACGGTGAATCTGTCAATCAGATGCTCCGTCGATTCAAGAAGCTCTGCGAAAAAGAGGGTCTCACGAAGGACGTCAAGCGACGTCAGTACTTCGAGAAGCCTTCTGAGAGACGTCGCCGAGCGCTTCGTAAATCGATTGCCAGAATCGCTCGCCTTCAGGCTGGGCCTCCTCCACGAGGCGCCCAGAGTTCAGGCCCCGGTGCTCGCAGTGGGGGTGGGCCTCGCAAGAGCCGCAGCTAGCGGCTCTGCATTTGCCCTTTCTTTTCTTTGTTAAATGACTTGATGGTATTCGTACCTGCAGATGACACGAACCAAGGTGATTGTGCACCGCGTCGTTGATTTAGTAGCGCGGTATCTACATGAGGAGTTGTAGGCGTGAGTGGAATTATGCTTGCTGATTTTCAACCAGTAGTGGACAACGCATGGGTGTGGTTCCTCGCCCCCATCGGAGCTGTCCTGGCCCTCTTGTCCGCATTCATTTTCAGTAGGAGCGTCATGGCTCGCTCTGAAGGTGAAGAGAACATGATTCACATCGCGGAAGCGGTGAGAAAAGGAGCCATGGCCTATCTGGTTCGCCAGTACAAGGTCGTGTTCTTCGTATTCGTCGTTCTCGTTGCCATTCTGGCCATCCTCGGCGTTCTGAACATCCAGCCTCTCTGGACGGCTGTCGGTGTTCCGATTGCAGGTCTGTTCTCCGGACTCTGCGGCTGGTTCGGCATGAAGATGGCGACCAACGCCTCCGCCCGAACCACATGGGCTGCCAAGCAATCCCTGAATGATGGTCTCACCGTCGCGTTCCGTTCCGGTGCCGTCATGGGCCTCGTGGTCGTTGGATTCGCGCTGCTGGACGTCAGTGTCTGGTATTTCCTCTGGAATCAGCTGATCCCCAACAGTGGTCTCGAGGAGATCACCGCGATCATGCTCACGTACGGAATGGGTGCATCCACCCAGGCTCTGTTCGCACGAGTCGGTGGTGGTATCTACACCAAGGCCGCCGACGTCGGCGCTGACCTGGTCGGCAAGATCGAGGCCGGCATTCCCGAGGATGATCCTCGCAACCCTGCCGCCATCGCGGACAACGTTGGTGACAATGTCGGCGACGTTGCCGG
>DEYM01000022.1:4308-12506 GCA_002364555.1 Phycisphaerales bacterium UBA3158
GCCGACCTCTACGAGTCCTATTACGGTTCAATTCTGGCATCGATGGCACTGGGTGCCACGGCTGCCTTGTCTGGCGCCTTCGGTGCTGTCACCGAGAAGATGGCCTACATCCTCGCGTCCGCTCCAATGGCTCTGGCCGGTCTGGGAATCATCTGTTCCCTCCTCGGTGTCTTTGTCGTTCGTGCCAAGGAAGGCGCCTCGTTCAGCCAGCTGCTGAAGGGACTCCACATGGGCGTCTGGTTCGCTTCCGCTCTGGTGGCGAT
The DNA here is from genome assembly GCA_002364555.1 of Phycisphaerales bacterium UBA3158. Lineage (GTDB taxonomy): Bacteria > Planctomycetota > Phycisphaerae > Phycisphaerales > SM1A02 > UBA1668. The sequence goes on from DEYM01000022.1 coordinate 4,572, forward strand.
CGGATCCGGTGTCCTCTTCTGGCTGTTGCTCAAGGATCCCGAAGTAGCGGCCTACTACGCATGGTGGCAGCCGACTCTGGCGATCGTCACCGGCCTGTCGGCCGGGCTCATCATCGCCTTTGCGACCGAGTACTACACCTCGTATGAACATCCTCCGACGCAGCGAATCGCCGAGCAGACCCAGACGGGGCATGCCACGGTCATCATCGCTGGTATCGCGGAAGGCATGAAGTCGACCTGGGCACCACTGCTCGTGATCGTCGCGGCCATTCTTCTGGCCTTCGGATTCAGTGGCGGCAACGAGAACTTCCTGCTGGGCCTCTACGGTGTCGGCATCGCCGCCGTGGGCATGCTCAGCACGCTGGGCATCACATTGGCCACCGACGCCTATGGCCCCATTGCCGACAACGCCGGTGGCAACGCCGAGATGACGGGTCAGCCATCCTTTGTTCGTGAACGAACGGACATGCTGGATTCACTGGGCAACACCACCGCCGCCACAGGCAAGGGTTTCGCCATCGGTTCCGCAGCTCTGACAGCCATGGCGCTGCTTGCTGCATACGCCATCGTCGTCAACGTCGCGTTGACCAAGAAGCACGCCGTTCCACAGTGGGCGGATCCGATCGCCGAGGTTGGCGGTGCCGACTTCGATCCCGATTCGATCATGACCTTCAAGAAGAATCGTCCCTCAGAGGGCGAGACCGTCGAGTTCCATCTCCGAAACATGGGGCAGGGCGAGTTCCGAATCGTCGGTGAAGTCAATGGGAATCTCACTGCTGGTGGTGCACTCATGCTGGCATCGAAATCCGTCGTGACGGGTGTCGGCGACATCTGCCCGATCGGTTCGGACATCAAGGCGAGTGGTACCTGGGACAGCATGGCTGGAGCGTACGACCTGGATTCCTCGGTCGATGGCCGGAAGTTCAACTTCGATATGGTTCCCGCTGATCTGACCAACCTCAAGCAGCTGGGGGCCTTCTACGACATCTCGATCATGAACCCGAGGGTTCTTGGCGGCATCTTCCTGGGCGTCATGCTGGCATTCGTGTTCTGTGCGATGACCATGAACGCCGTTGGGCGTGCGGCGTATCGAATGATGAACGAATGTCGTCGTCAGTTCGGAATCATGCGTGACAAGTTCAAGTCAGATGGCATGGACGAAGCGGATGTGGCCGACCCGATGAAGTGGCCAACGAGCGTCGAAGTCAATGGTGTTTCCTATCCGGACTACCAGGAATGCGTTTCGATCTCGACCGCTGGTGCCCAGCGTGAAATGATCGTTCCCTCGATTCTCGCGATCGTCACTCCGATCATCGTCGGACTCATTCTCGGTGTCGGTGGCGTGATGGGACTTCTCGTCGGTGGTCTGACCAGTGGATTCGCCCTGGCCATCTACATGGCCAATGCGGGTGGTGCCTGGGACAACGCCAAGAAGTACATCGAGGCCGGACACCATGGCGGCAAGGGTTCCGAATCCCACAAGGCATCCGTCACGGGCGACACGGTCGGAGATCCCTTCAAGGATACATCCGGTCCTTCCCTGAACATTCTGATCAAGCTCATTGCCGTTGTGTCGGTGGTGTTTGCCGGTCTGGTGGTCTACTTCGGTCCCACCGTGCAGGCAGCATTGGGGCTCGGTTGATTCATGGATCCAGTTCAGGAAGGCTCAACTGGTAACGGAGCCGCCAATGGGAGCTCGTCCATCGAGTTCGCCAGGCGGGCGGCTCTGTTGGCACAGGATCTTCATTGCGAGGATGTACGTCTGCTGGATGTGCGTGGTCTGAGTCAGATCTGCGATTTCATCCTCGTGGCCTCGGGAACCAGCGATCGTCAGATGCGTTCCGTCGCCGAGGATATGGATGAATTGGCCGAGCAGACCGGTTATCAGCGATTTCGGGTCACGGGGGATTCCCTGGACACCTGGATTGTCGTCGATTTCGTCGATGTCGTCGTCCATCTCTTCGAGCCTGGGAGACGCCGTTTCTACGATCTGGAGAATCTCTGGAGCGGCTCCGTGGATATCGAGTTCGGCAGATCCGATTCAGAGCAGACTCGGGGCAGTGATTCAGCGGAAGTCTGATATCGCCTCTTTCTCGTCTACAATTTGTCCATGAGAAGCTTCCTGATCAAACCGATCCTCCTGTTCGCCTTCATGTTGTCCCTCTGTGGATCCATCGTCTCCGCCGAGACCTTGGAACAGACTGGAATCGAGGGCCGATGGCATGGCTCTCTCGAGATGAAGGATGGCCGCCGTATCGAGACGGTGCTCGAAGTCGAGGCCAGCGGTCAGGATTGGGTAGTTCGAATCAGCCAGCTTGAAGCGCAGCGATATCACCAGCCCGTGCTTGATATGACCGTGGATGGTGATCGGATCACACTGGATCCAATCATCGATGATGTGATCCAGATCTGGAGCGGTGAACTGGATTCGGATCATCGCAACTTCAAGGGCACTGCAAGCGTCAACGGCAAACAGGTTGGCAGCTTCCTACTTCGAAGATCTCAGCCGGTACAGAAGCTGCCCGATGTGAGGACCTACAGCGGCAGTGTCATACTGCCAGGTCGCGACTTTGAACACGTACGACTCCATCTTGTGAGAAATGCAACCGGCTGGCTGGTCGACGTGGACATGCCGGATCGAGGAATCAGCGGGTATCCCGTCGAGGTACTGGAGTCCGAGTCCGGTCTGGGTATCGAGATTCCAGTTCCTTCGAAAGTTCGACTTCAGTTGATATCAGCCGGACCTCTGGTGGGTGCCGATGCCGGCAATGAAGTCATCGCGGCGTGGTCCGAAGAAGGGACGGCGACTCCCTTTCTTCTGAGATGGCAGAAAGCTGGCGGGAACAACAATGTCCTGCGTCCACAGACACCTGTTCCACCGCTGCCATATGCACAGAAGCAGTTCGTCATAGATCATCCGATCGGTCATGGACTGGGTGTGACACTCGTCAGGCCTCGTTTGGACAGGGATGTGCCGGCTGTCGTTCTGATTTCCAGTGGAGCAGGCATTGGCCGCGATGATCTGGATGATGGTCACCGCTATCAGGCGGTCTGGGCCGATGCGCTGGCTCGTCGGGGAATCGCATCTGTTCGATTCGACGATCGTGGTATTGGGGAATCCGGCATGTCGCCCGGCAGTCAGCCGGGTGGACTTGGTATCAAGGACAAGGTCATGGATGTCCGTTTCGTCCTCGAATGGCTGGGATCGCAAGAAGGCATCGACTCGTCCCAGCGTGGACTCATGGGCTGGGACCGAGGTGGAATCGTCGCCATGATGGTCGCATCGGGAATGCCCAGAGAAGTGGCCTTCACGGTCCTTCTGGCGGCCCCTGGACTGTCCGAAAGAGACATGGCCAAGATTCGAATGAACCAGTCTCTTGAAGCGTTGCCATTCGAGCAGGATCGAATCAGCGAACTGGCAAGACGCCATGCCATCCTCATCGATGTCGCCAGCGATCCCGCAGCGACCGATGCCGAGATCAAGGAGGTGATTGAACCCTATCTCATTGCTCGTTCCATGCTCGGCACCGGTCAGGCTGCCCAGATCAGTGTCGATCAGATCGAATCCGAGTTCAGTACCTTTGGTGCATCTCCCTATCGAAGACTGCTTAGAATCGATCCTCGCATGCTGCTTCCCAGGCTTCGCAGTCCGGTTCTGGCCGTCACCGGCTCCTTCGATCGGATCACTCCTCCGGAAGTCTGCCTCCCCAACATCGAGTGGTCCGTTCAGAGAACAAGCGGTGATGTGACGGTGGTCGAATTGCCCGGATTGAATCATCGATTGCAACCATCCGATTCCGGAAATACCCGATCATCGGAGCGCATACGAGCAACGGTTGATCCCAGCGCCATGATCGCGGTCACGGACTGGATATTCGAGATCGTCGGTCCAGTCGATCAGAAATCAGAGGCAAAGCCATGAGCCATGGTTTGACGAGAAAGCGTCCCGAGGAGATCAAGGGTTGGGGATTCGAGATGAGCGAGATCGTCCATGGCGAATCCCATGAAGTCGATCCACGTGTCCTCTTCGCCAATCCGGAACGGCCATTCGAACTCGAGCTTGGAAGTGGTAAAGGGACTTTCCTGGTTCAAGAGGGAGCTCGACGTCCGGATACGAACTTCATCGGGATCGAATGGGCCAGTCCCTTCTTCAGGTATGCCGCAGACCGGATGCGAAGACACAATCTCGAAAACACCAGAATGATTCACGGTGATGGCAGCGAGTTCGTCACCTACTGGTGCTCCGATTCACTGGTGACGACTCTCCATCTGTATTTTCTGGATCCCTGGCCAAAGGCTCGTCATCACAAGAGACGTGTCGTGCAGACAAAGACATTGCAGCATTTTCATCGGATACTCGTTCCCGGCGGCTTGATCCATCTGGTCACGGATCATGACGACCTCTGGCAGTGGTATGAAGACCATGTCGAACAATCCTCCGATCTCTTCGATGTTCGCCCGTTCGAGCCACCCGGCTCAGCTGGCGAGAATGAAGTCGTCGGAACCAACTTCGAACGAAAATATCGAGTCGAAGGCCGTTCGTTCCATGCCATGACTCTGGTGAGGAAGTAGATCATGCATCGTCAAGGAAGCGATCCGGACAACATCCAGCCAGAGGACATCCTCTGCGACTTCTGTGAACGACCGTCCTGGGAAATGGATATTCCATCGGTGGAAGGCCATCACGGCAGCGTCCTGTGCGCCGATTGCCTGGAAAAGGCATGGGATTCGCTCGTCGTGGAAAAAGAGGAGATTCCCTCGGATCCTGAATGGACATGCGTCATGTGTCTGGAATCGAACGATGGCCCATGGTGGCAATCATCCATGCGTGAAGCCCACGTCTGCAGACGATGCGTGAAGCAGTGTGCCGGCGTGCTGCACAAGAGCAAGGATTGGGAGTGGAAGAAGCCGGGTCGAGAAGTCTGACTACTCGTTCGCCTTACCCATCAACGACTGGGGCGCCTGCTTCTGGAATCTGGCATCGAGTGCCAGGAAGAAGGTGGCCCCTTCGCCGTCCGCCGACTGCAGCCAGATCTCTCCCTGAAGCATGTCGACAAGTTCTCGGCATATGGCCAGTCCGAGTCCTGTACCCATGTGTGTGCGGGTATGGCTGGCATCGATCTGGCGGAACTTCTCGAAGATGACATCGTGCATGTCCACGGGTATCCCCGGTCCCTGATCAGAGACGCTGATGATGATCTTTCCTGGTTGATCACCTCGAACGGTATTCCTGCTTTCAATCTGGATTCTGACCGTCGCATCGGCGGGACTGAACTTGACCGCATTGGAAAGCAGGTTGTAGATGACCTGCTGTACCTTTCCGGGATCGGTTTCAATGAGTGGTAGATTCTCTGGAATCGAGGTGACGAGCTTGATGTTTCTAGATTCGGCCTGCGGCGCCATGGCCCTCGCCAGTAGTTCGATGAGATCCCCGATGCTCGTCGGTTCCAGATTCACTTCCATTCGACCAGCTTCGATCTTGGCCATGTCCAGAAGTTCATTGATCATTTCCAGCAGTGATCGGCCGCTATTCAGGATGTTGGAGAGATACCTGGTCCGTCTGGAGTCGGATTCCTCCTCCACGGCCTTGTCATGAAGCAGTTCCGTGAAGCCGATGATCGAGTTCAGCGGTGTCCTGAGTTCGTGGCTGATATTGGCCAGGAACTCCGTCTTGAATCGTGTGGACTCCCATAGACCGATGTTCGCTTCGGCCAGTTCAGCAACCTTGAGATCGAGATTCTCATTCAGTCTTTGAAGTCGATCCTGTGATTCCATCAATTCATCGAGCATCTCGTCCAGACCGTGCGACAGCGATTGGAGTTCATCCCCGGTAGTGAGATTCGAGCGTGCCTCCAATTCCCCCTGCGTCACTTTCCCGATGACGGATCCAAGTCGATCAACCGGTTTGAGAATGAGCTTCAGGAGCACCCACCTGATGAACAGCATGAAGACGATGAATGCGACCAGTCCTGCAAGGAGAATCCGGATCTGGGAGTCCCAGAGCTGACTCTGTCCGAAGCTGGTGCTTCGGCGGACGATGATCAGGCCGGCGGGGGACGTGTCTCTGGCGACAGTGGTTGGTCCGTCGTTGAGCGTGTGTTCCATACCGGATACCGCCAACGGTTCCGCATAGAGGAAGATCGCGCCGGAACCGGCATCGTCATCTCTTGTTTCAGCAAAGTACGGCGCTGGATCAGATCCTGTGAAGGCAGTCTTGAATTTCTCGGCATACTGCCTCTCGACGGTCTCGGAGCCATCTCCGGCCAGACTGCGTTCGATGGCATCCCATGGGAGATAGCCGGCGATGACATCCGCTTCCCTGGAATCCGATACTGTCATCGAGTCATCGAGATCCTGAAGCTTGATGCTCCAGCTGATTCTCTCGAGTGAGTCATCCTCCAGCGCATCGGCTACCTGCTGGGCAACCTCCAGTTGATACTCACTGACAAGATCCGAAGTCTGGATCCATGGAACGGCCAATGCCAGAATGAGAATGACACTCACGGCACCACCGAAGAGAAACAGGCATTTGTTGGCCAGGCTGAAGCCTCTAGCCGAGGGAACGCTCATCTCAGGAGTATAGTTCTGGGCGTCAGGTCGATGGGGAGGACCGGATGATGGCCGGTATACGGGCATCGGCATCGGGGACGAGCCGCCGGATTCTGGCTGCATCCAATTTCTGGGGCATCTCCTCCAATACGAGGCAGTCCATGAAAACCATGAGGACTGCCCGGGCCACATTGGCCGGTCGATCCGATCCAGAGGGTGACCAGAGGTTGTAATCTGCCCAGCTCAGACGGAAACTGAGGGCTCGTGAATAGTCCTCGTCACGGTCGATGACGGCATGGAATGTCCAGCAATCGTCTGTCTCGACCTCGTCAGAGAGATGTATGTGATCATGATGACTCCATTGAGAGTTCATTGGAATCAGACTACCCGGTAAAGGCCAGTGAAGCCTAAGATGGTCTGGAACATTTGGTGAATCCCAGTGAACTTTCTGCTTGAAACACTTCGACTCGGGTTGAACAACCTGCGACTGCACATGCTTCGCTCAACCCTCACCAGCCTCGGGATCATTCTCGGGGTGGCGGCTGTCATTCTCATGGTGGCCATTGGAGAAGGCAACAAGAACGCGGCCATTCGAGACATCCAGGCATTGGGCGCCAAGAACATCATCATTCGTTCACAGAGGCCTCCGGAGTCGAACAGTTCGACGGAACAACGTTCTCTGACGATCAAGTATGGATTGACCGACGTGGATCTGTCTAGGATCGAATCCTTCATGACAGGTGTTGAGAAGATCGTCCCCGTGAAGACCGTTGGATCGGAGGTCTCCTTCGATTCCAGGCGGACGACAAGCCAGACCTTCGGGACGACTCCGGAACTCCGCGAGACCTTGAATCTGAAGCTGCAGCCCGGGGGTCGCTACCTCGTATCCGAGGATCTGGAGAACCGAAGTCGTGTGGCGGTGATTGGAAACAGCATCTCCGAGCAGTTCTTTCCACTCGAGGATCCCATCGGAAAGAAGATCAGAATCGACAACCAGGTCTTTGCCGTCATCGGTGTGCTTCAGGAAGTGGGCGTCTCGGGTGGGGCGGGAGCCGCCTTGATCGGGCGTGATCTCAATCTCGACATCCACATACCACTGTCCACGTCGAAGATGGAATTCGGAGACGTCTATTCACGTCGATCCACCGGTTCCTTCGCTCGTGAAGAGGTTCGATTGGCTGAAATCTACATAACTGCCCAGGAATCCGAGGATGTGATAGCGGAGGCTGAACGCGTTCGGAGATTGATCGACATCGATCATGGTGAGAAAAAGGATGTCTCGATCATCGTCCCTTGGGAGCTTCTCGAGAACGTCAAGAAGACCACGTTCGCGATGAACATCCTCCTGACCGCCATTGCTGCGATCAGTCTGCTTGTCGGCGGTAT
>DEYM01000113.1:0-14054 GCA_002364555.1 Phycisphaerales bacterium UBA3158
GTCACGCCGGGCCTGGCCCAGGGTGTGAGTGTCGATGACATGCGTTCCCAGCTGCTTGAGGTGGGGCCTGAAAACACTGATTCAAGCAATGCGAGATGGTTCGCCATCCACGATCTCAATCAGTGGGCGGATACACCCGAGAGGCTTGAAGCACTCCAGGCGGATCCCCAGGGCTATTTCGCTTCCAGAGCGTCTCCTCTGGTCGCCGCGGAACACGATGGGCAGATCTACCTGCTTCTCTACACGTCCGAACCCAAGAGCATGACCCATGATCGTGGAGGGGACTGGTCTCTTGAAGCGACCGGACAGACCGTCGACCAGATGGGCCGCCCGGCAGTCAGCTTCCGACTGGATGCGCCCGGTGGCGTTCGAATGGCCCGTCTGACCGGACCGCACGTGAATGAGCCGATGGCGATCGTGCTGGATGAAAAGGTCTATTCGGCCCCGAATCTCCAGAGCCAGATCAGCAACAGCGGCATCATCACCGGCAACTACGGTTCCAAGGAGATCGCGTATCTGATTCGAGTCCTCGATGCAGGTGCGTTGGAAGCCAGGCTCTCGCCGGAACCCATCGCGGTCAGTGTTCTGGGACCGTCACTGGGAGCCGACAACCTCGACCGTGGTTTCAATGCCTTCATGTGGGCCATCATCGTGGTCGCCGTGTTCATGCTCATCTGGTACATCTTCGCCGGATTCGTCGCGGATGTGGCACTGCTGTGCAACGGACTGATCATCTTCGGCGTGATGGCCATGATGCAGGGAACCTTCACATTGCCTGGTCTGGCCGGTGTGGTTCTGACCATGGGCATGGCCGTCGATGCCAACGTTCTCATCTACGAACGTATTCGCGAAGAGCTCGAGATACACGGTGCCCGCGACCTGCGGGAAGCCATTCGTGAAGGATACAACCGGGTATACAGCACGATTGTCGATGCGAACCTGACCAACCTGATTGTCTGTGCCGTGCTTCTGCTCATGCAGCCAACCACGGAGGTCAAGGGCTTCGCCTTGACGCTCACCATCGGGATCATCGCCACCTTGTTCACGGCGTTGTTCGTGACCAGAGTGATCTTCGATCTCTATGCGAACGTCTTCAAGATCCGAACCTTGCCGATGCTCGCCACCGTCATGCCCGTTCTGGGTCGTCTACTGAGGCCGAAGATCGACTGGGTCAGCCTGCGAGGGATCTTCTGGGCATTCAGCTTCGTCCTGATCGTCGGATCCTGCATCCTCTTCTTCTCACGTGGCAAGCAGATGTTCGACACGGAATTCCGTGGCGGTGTCTCCATCACGATGCAGACTCGGGAAGAGGGCGGCAGTCGACTCATGCTGCCCCACATGGGATCGGAATCCGTCCAGTCCCGAATACGATCCATGGCGGATGACGCCGGAACCGAGGACACGTTCCAGAACCGGCTGCTGAGAGAATTCAGATTCGCCAAGGTGCTCACCATCGGCGATACCGGCACGGACAGCAACGGACAGACCGTTGGAGATGGTTTTCAGGTAAAGATCTCCAATCCACCGGGGGTCGGTGAAAACGAATCCATCCAGGATCTTGTTGAAGCCCAGCTGCTGGTCGAGTTCGGCGATGAACTGGACATCTCGCCCGGCCGGACATTCACCGGCATGGGGGTCCAGCGGTATGCACAGTTCACGAAACCCATCGAGGTGGAAACGCTCGGCGAGGTCCTCGGTAGAGACGATCTCAATGGTGATCTCGGGGAGTTCCGTGGTGGTGTCCTGGTAATCGTCGATGACATCCAGCCGCCGGTCACCACCGATGATGTCCGTCTGCGGATCGATCGTCTCCGACAGGATCCCGACTTCTCATCGGATACGGCAGGTCGAGAGGTGATGGTCTTCGGAACCAGCCCGGCTGGTGACGACACCTACTCGTCGATCGCCGTGGCCGTGATGGATCCGGACATCAACTACATCAAGACGGACAGTGCCCTGGTCGATGTCCGTCTCGCCAAACGTGAGTGGGGGTTGATTTCAACGGCCCTTGAACGTCAGAGCAGCTTCGAACAGGTCAGCAGCTTCGCTCCAAGTGTGGCTCAGACCAGGACCGCCAACGCCATCGGGGCCGTGATCCTGTCGCTGGCTGGCATTCTCTTCTACATCTGGATCCGATTCGGTTCCTTCTGGTATTCACTGGCTGCGATTCTGGCACTCTGTCACGATGTCGTCATCGTTATCGGTTTCCTGGCCTTGTCGGGATATCTGGGTGCCTATGAATTCTTCTGGAGCAACATGCTGCTGGAGGAATTCCTGATCGACACCGGTATCGTGGCGGCTCTGCTGACGGTCATCGGGTACTCGTTGAACGATACGATCGTCATTCTCGACCGCATCAGGGAGAACCGTGGAAAACGGCCGCTTCCCAGCAAGTCGATCATCAACAACTCGATCAACCAGGCCTTCAGCCGTACGGTCCTGACTTCACTCACCACGCTCATCGCCGTGCTGATCATCTACATCGTCGGTGGCACCGGAATCCGTGGATTCGCCTTCGCATTGGTGATCGGAGTGATCGTCGGAACCTATTCATCCGTGGCGATCGCCTCCCCGATGGTCTATCGCCGGGCCGGTGATCAGGATCGGCGGGATGAGGATGACCTGCCGGTTCTGCCCGAGACCGATACTGTTCCTGCAGCGAGCTGATTCCTGCTGAAGCCTCGTATTCATGATTCACTCAATGCCCCCGGAGCTACTCCGGGGGCATTTTCATCTTCATTGGAGTTTTCTGCCGAAGAAAGTAGTGAGGGATTTCATCTGAACACGTGATTTACGGAGGCTATGCGGATGACTGCCGGTACGAAGGCCATCTTGTTGTTGTCGGTTTTTGGTTTGGTCGTTCTGGTCGCCTGCTACGGAGACGGGCCGGCCACAACTCAGTCGAATCAGGCCTCAGGCCGATCGACTGATCCACTTCTGGTTTCCGCGAGCGAGATCTCCTCCCCCCGCGAACGGATTCCGGCACAAACCCCACCGGTCAGGCAGCCCAGGCCGATACCACCGGCCGCGGCAAGGCCCGCTCCTGCAACTGGGAGATCGCTACCGCCTGCCATGGCTGGAGCCGTCCAAGTCGTGCGGGACACGCCGCAGAACACGCCCACCTTCACGATGGGTGCCCCCAGAACGTCGGGTATCAAGGCTCCGCCGCCTGCCGGGAAATCCAATGTCAGTCGTGCAGGAGCAGGTGTGGCTCGCTCGACTGGATCGCCTTCAGCGGTCTCTTCCCGAGCTGCCGAAAGGACAGATCAGAGCAGACCTGTTCAAGCCAAGAAGTCAGTCCCCGTGGAAGCCGTCACGGTTCATGTCATCAAGCCTGGTGACACATTGGGGCACATCGCCCAGAGATACTACGGATCGGCCAGGCAATGGTCGAGAATCGCCGATGCCAATCCAAACGTCGATGTGGATTCGCTCCGCGTGGGGCAGGAGCTCAAGATCCCTGCTCGTGAGGTATCGGGAAAGTCAGCTCGTGGCACGGTCAGCAGCAAGCCCGCTCTCGTGCTCACAGGCCGTACCCACACCATCGACGATGGGGAGACACTCAGTTCCATCGCCGAGGATCATCTGGGAGACCAGTCCTATTGGTATCGGATCTACGAGCTGAACAAGGAGCGGATCGGAAACAGTCCGGATCGGCTGGTCGTGGGCATGGTGATCGCCGTTCCGGAATAATCCGGGACTCAATGTTGTTCCAGCAGCGTCAGGTTCGACTTCATCCGTTCACGTTGAAGGCTTCCGATGATCACCGATGTGACGGCGTTCGCGGCAGGAGATTCATGGAAGACGAATCTCAAGGCCTCGTCCCCGGGTAGATGGCCGCTCTGGAGGGCTTTCTTGATCAGGACACCGATGCCTCGGTCGGCGGCTTCGAGAATCAGCGACTCCTGGCTCGTGTCCTGCAGGTGATACTCGATCATGATCGCGTCCGCCCACGACATCGCGGATCGATTGCCTTCCAGGCTCTTGCCGGAGAAGCCGATGGCTCTCGTCATGCCCGCATCCTTGAAGGACTCCAGCGTCTCCAGATAGGCTTCGTCATCGAGGATGGCTTGATCGTTCCCATTGGAGTGGATCCAAAGCATGTCGACATGGTCGGTCTTCAGTCGTCGCAGACTCTCCTGAAGACTCTTGACGGCGGCGGTGGAGGTGAAATCGTAATGGGACAGCCCATTCTCGAACTGCTCTCCGATCTTGGTGGAGAGGACGACGTCATCACGTCTGCCCTCGAGCGCCTTGCCAAGACGAGCTTCGCTCAGACCATAGCTTGGAGCCGTATCGATCAGATTGATGCCGAGATCGATCATCTCGTGGATGATCCGGACGGAGTCATCCTCGGAGGGTATGGAATAGTCTTCCGGGAATTTCGTGCTCTGATCTCTGCCGATCTTGAATGCGCCCCATCCAATACGACTGCATTCGATTCCGGTCGAGCCTAGTGTGCGTTGGTCCATGAGGACTCCATTTCCCATGGTGGTATCGCGACTGAGGCCGTTGGCCAGTTCTCCTGCCCCTGGAATGGCGGATGGTCAGCTGGGGGCTTGAGATCCTCCTGGATCATGTCGGAGAGCATCGGGACAAGGGCGAGCTTCGTCGGCCATACGGTGATCACGTTTCCATCCACGAACGTAGTGGGGCGATCCGGTCGTCGACCCGAGGAGGTGCCTTCTGCCCGCTCCGCCAGATAGGTGGAGAACTGTATCGTTGAAAGATCCAGAGAAGGCAGTGCGTGATTCAGATCCTCTCTGGCTCGATTGATCGCAATGCTGGCTGTTGAACGAGCGGTGTCCTCCGCGACCTGTCCACCGATCTGCCAGACCATTCGATCCGCGTGATCCTGGGTGGATGTGATCGTGAGCCATGGACTGGCGTTTCGAATGCAGTGGCCATTCATGGTGGGCAGATCGCCTCGAAGCATGACCATCTGGAGAGGTCGTCGCTGAATATGTTCGACGGGGAGACCCAGGCGGTTTCGTATTCTCGAGTTACCTTCCCCGGCAGCGAGAACGACTTGGTCGGGTTGGACGAGCATCTCCTTTCCGCCAGGGCAGCGAAGTGCGACTTCCCTGATCTCACCTGTCGGGGATGCCTTGATGTCTACGCCCTGGGTTCCATCGACTCGCAGGATTCGCTTCAGATGACGATCGGCCAGAACCTGGAGAAAGCTGCCCGGCTCGATGACCTGTTCACCCAGTCGCAGGACCTGTCCTTTCCAATCCCGGAGGAGGGCTGGTCTGGTTTCCTTGTTCAAGGCGATGGGTTTGACGGCCAGTCCCAATGACGCACCGAGCAATCCGATCTTCGATCTCATTCCCGGAGCAGCCCAGATGCAGCAGTATTCTGCTCGCCGTCGAGTCCTGCTGAGATCCGGCTCCACTTCGCCGGCAAGGGATCTTCGCCATCTCAGAGGCATATCGCGTATGGCTCGAGCTGCTGATCCACCTTTGCCGTTGAGGGCGTATTTGAGTCCGCCATGGATGATTCCCTGGGATGCGATCGTCTGGCCGGATCCCAGTGTGCTGGCTTCCGCCAGGGCTGCGGAATATCCCTGGCGATGAAGGTCATCCAGCAACCAGAGACCGGCGGCACCGCCGCCTAGAATCAGAACATCGAGCCTGTGAAGTGATGTCATATGGGTATGCTCGGGCGTGAGGAGGCAGGCGTCAAGCGGCTTTCGAGATGCCTTCGGGAAGAAGTCGTGACATTCGGATATCCTCAATCACTGATGGGACAATGAACTGGCAACGCCTCATCCAGGATGCGGCAGCCCTTTTGAGGCTTTGAATCATGGCTGGCACACAGGACTGGAAGATCGATACGGCATCAGGATCCTCTCTCATAGGAACCACGCATCTCGTGGAGGATCCCCCGAAGGGTGTCGTGCTGCTTGCCCATGGTTTCAGGGGATACAAGGACTATGGATTCATTCCCGTGCTCGCTCAGCGATTGGCTGATGAGGGGTTTCTGTCGCATCGGTTCAATTTCAGTCACTCCGGAATGGATCATGGACATGGCCATTTCAATCCAGACACTTTCAGTGGTGATACCTGGAATCATCAGGTCGCGGATCTGCTTTCGGTCATCAAGGCCATCAACGAGGGGCGTCTGGAAGGCGGTGGCCGTCCTCTGATGCTCTTTGGACACTCGAGAGGCGGAGTGACCTGTCTTCTTGCCGCGGGCAGGCATTCGGACGATCCCTCGCTGAGTCAGCTCAGAGGTCTGGTCACGGCTGCCACGCCGGTCGACGCCTCCCGGTTGAAAGACAGCGAACGTGAAGCCTTTCTTCGTCATGGTCATATCGAAGTACCGTCATCCAGAACGGGACAGACCCTGCGAATCGATTCCGCCTGGTTGCGAGAGCAGCAGGCGGACCCCGAGGGGCATGATGTCGTGACTCAGGCCGGGCGTGTCCGAGTACCGGTCGGCATCGTGCATGGACTGGATGATTCCACTGTGGATTCGGAGGATGCGGTCTATCTTGCGGAGGCAGTCGGTGAACGAGCCATCATGAGGCTCATCGATGGGGGGAACCATGTCTTCAACACACCCAATCCCGCTGACTTGGACAGCACGCCAAGCGCACCGCTTCAGAAACTCCAGCAGCATGTCGTCGATCTCTTCAACCGCTGGTCAAGATGATCCGCTCGCGGCCGCTTCCGTTTCACCTGAAATGACTTCCGTGGTCTGATCCTGTGGCAGGGTTTCGACCACGGGTGTTTCCTCAGGAGCCCGTTCAATGGCTGATTTGGAGATCCGTCCGTCGGTCCCCACATCGTCGACCTGGACGGCCACCTTCTGGGAGACCCCGCGTTCACGCTGCGTGACACCATAGAGACGGTTGCAATCCAGCATGGTCCTCTTGTTGTGCGTGATGATGATGAAGTGGCTCAGCCCCTTGAACTGATCGAGGGCACCGAGGAACCGCTCCACATTGGCATCGTCAAGTGGAGCATCGACTTCGTCGAGAATGCAGAATGGTGAAGGCTTGGACTTGAAGATCGCCAGCAGCAGTGCAATGGCGGTCATGGCTTTCTCGCCACCGGACAGCTGGCTGTTGACACGGGGCTTCTTGCCCGGTGGCTTGGCCTTGATCTCGATGCCCGAATGGAGCATGTCGATGTTGCCTTCTTCGTCGGGCACCATGTGCAGGTCGGCGCTGCCGCCACCGAACAGCTGTCGGAACGTACCCTGAGGTCCGGCGAAGCATTCCTTGATTGTTTCGAAGGTCTCTTCGAATCGGGTTCTACTGAGCTGTTCCAGTTCGACAATGAGCAGTTCAAGCTGTTCGCGTGCATGGTCGATGTCCTCGACCTGCTTGATCAGACCATCGTTACGCTCCTCCAGCTGCCCCTCTTCGTCGATCGCATCGAGGTTCACATTTCCAAGCGACTTGATCTGTGAGCGAAGTTCGGCGACCTCCTCCTCGATGACGGCCCGTTCGACGGGATCGCGTTCGATGGCTTTCCATTCCGGATAGGAGATGGAGAGATCGATCTCGAGTTCCTCCAGGACACGATCCTCCAGATGCTCGCGTTTGACCTCGGCTTCACGTCTTGTGAGCTCGATGGCGTGGTGATCTCTCTCGAGAATCCCATATTGCGAACGTCCCTGTTCGAGTGCGGTGGAGGTGGTCTTCAGAGTCTCATTCGTGGCTTCGATTCTCTCATCGAGCTGCTGTCTGCTCTCGCCTTCGCTGTCGCGTCTGATGGAGGCATCATGTATCTCCTGTTCGGCGTCTGCGATGGCGGCATCGAATTGATCCGTCTGGCTGCTTCGGCGTGCCAGTTGCTCCTGGGCCTGCCTGACACGATCGGCGTTGTCGTCCCGTGCAGCCTCCGCATGTCGAACATCGCGTCTGGCAGCCTCGAGCTTCTCGCCGATCTGCCCGACTTCCACCCTTGCGGTGGAGAGTTGTTCCTGTGAATGATGCCACCGATCGCGTGATGTCCTGGAAAGCTCCTCGAGCTTCTCGAGCGCGTCGTCCGCGTTGCGGCAGCTGGTTGAGAGGGTGTCGGCCTGCTCGTCGAGGGAGGTCAGTTCTACCTGGTGCTGTCGAACCCTTGCTGCCAGCTCGTCCTGCTCGGCATCTATGGTTCTCAGATCGCGTTGAATTCGATGGAGATCGTTGTCCAATCTCTGCATGCGATATTCGCCATCGACGACCACGTTCCGAGCGACATTGAGCCTCTGGGAGGTTTCATGCTGCTGTTGACGGGCTTCCTCAGAGTCCTTGAGCAATTCGCCAAGATCCGATTCCATCGAGTCGACTCGACCATCGAGATCCTGGATGTTGCTGTCCAGTTCCGACATCTCGATTCGGCGAGAGAGCCATCCGCTGCGAGCACCTGCCCGGGCACGACCGACTCTGATCCTGCCATCGCCCTCGATGACGGTTCCATCGGCCACGACCATTCGCCAGCCTTTCAGAGGTCCATTGGCCAGTTGATGGGCATACTCGAGGTCATCAACGACCACCGTCTCGTGGAGCAGGCGGCTGATTGCCTGTCTGGCGACAGGGTCCGGTTGAATCAGGTCGAGGATATGACGTGCGTGAGTCAGCCCCTCGGGCAATCGAACATGGGGATATTCCTCGTGTCCGGCAAGGCAGAGTGTGATTGAGCCGCCATTGTCATCCAGATAACTCTGGATGGAATGGACGGTCTTGAGATCCTCGGTCAGGACGGCCTGGAGATCTCCACCCAGTGCGGCTTCGACAAGTGAGGCGTGCTCACGAGACGTGTTGATCAGATCGCCGAGAACCCCGTGGATTCCGTTGCCGAAGCGTTCCTTGTCGTCAAGAAGATTCTTGACTGCATCTGTCAGGCCTTCGCGGGCTTGTCGCATCTCCTCAAGGAGATGGAGCCTCGATCCGACACCTGCTCGCTGGTGACGTACATCAGCCAGCTGTTGAGCGAGATCTCCATGCTGCTTGCTGAGTGATGCCGCTTTCTCATCATGGTCTCGGAGAATCGTCTCGTCTCTCTCGACCTCGATTCGAGCATCGTTTATCTCGGACTCGGCCTGATGCCGGGAATCCTCGACGGTCTGGCGTTCATCCAGAAGAGAGGTACGCCTGTCTTCGATTCTCGAGGACTGCTCGTCCAGTGTCTTGCGGCGTCCTTCAAGGGCTTTCTGGCTGGCCAATACCTGGGCTCGGTGATTGGCCTGACGTTCACGTTCCACTCGAGCCATGTCGGCATCCTGAGTGGCCTTTTCGGCATCCCTGTGAAGGGAGGTGGCCTTCTGGGAGAGCTCGTCCACCTGACGTTCGGCGTCCTGGAGCTGTTCGGCGGTTGCGGCCAGATTGTTCTGGGCATCTTCGACCGCGGAAAGCAGTTCGGTGGCTCGTGTCTCGAGTTTCTGCTTCTCGCTGCGAGTCTCGGCGAGCTGTTCTTCCGCCTCGGTTCGTTGTCTGCAGACGAGATCCCGTCGTTGACTGGCTCTCTCGATGGTCGACTCGAGTTCAAGCAGTCTTTGTTCAAGAGCATGCTGCTCATCACGGAGTTCGTGCCTGAGAATCTCCGCTTCCTGATGTTCGGCTTCAAATCGTTCGACGGATTCCTGAAGGGAGCCTCGCTGGTCGGCCAGTGATGCGAGCTGGCTGGTGAGTCCCATGAGTCTCGTCTGGAGTTCATCGAACTGGTCCATCGCCAGAGTGGTTCTCTGGGATCGGTAGCGTTCATCAAGCTCCTGGAAACTTCTGGCCTTCTGTGCCTGTGATCGAACGATTCGAAGTCTTCGCTCGGTCGATGCCAGCTGTTCTCTGGTTCGCACCAGATTTGTTTCGGTTCGTTCCAGTTTTCGTTCGGCTTCAACGCGGCGGAGCTTGAACTTGGCGACACCTGCTGCTTCTTCGAGAATGCCGCGACGTTCGATCGGACTGGCTTCGACCAGCTTGGAGACGCGACCCTGTTCGATGATGCAATAGGCGGTGGTTCCGATGCCGGTATCGATGAAGAGATCCTTCACGTCCTTCAGGCGAACCTTCTGGTTGTTGATCAGATACTCGCTGCGTCCATCCCGATAGAGTCGACGGGCAACGTCGACTTCATCAGCATCGATCGAGAAACCTCTCTTGCCGTCCTCGGCAACGGGGTTCTCGAAGGTCAATGTGACCGTGGCGGCACCCAGGGGCTTCCGCGCAGACGAGCCGGCGAAGATGACATCCATCATGGCGGCGCCACGAAGGGACTTCGCGGATCGTTCTCCGAGAACCCATTTGATGGCGTCGACGACATTCGACTTGCCGCAGCCATTTGGCCCGACGATGCCTATTTTTTGTTCCTGGAACCGAAAGTCCACAGGATCTGCGAATGATTTAAAACCAGCGAGCGTTACCTTGGCAAGCCTCATCCTCGTCTGACCTCCTGTCAGGCGTGACCTCATGGTCGGACTCTGAAGCCACGTTGGGTCCATCGTCCGGGAAAGCATGCTTATCTTATCGAATAATCGGCTTTAGCGTCCGCAGAATTGAGATCAACTCACAGGAGGGGGGGTCAGATACCCACCGCTCGGTGGTGGTGGCGGCTCATCCTTGGGTTCGAAATCGGGCCGCACTTCGTAGTCATCCATCATGCCAGCTCTCTGGATCTCAGCCAGGATTCGATCTTGTTCGACCTTGAAGTCGGCCTCGATGAATCGCTTGCTCCAGATCTGATGAAGGGCGCCGACGGTCTGTGCATAGCTCATGCCAAGGCCTGGATCTGGATTCTCAGGAGTTGGTTTGTGGGCCAGAAACTGCGTGAATTCCGGCAAACTGCGCTCGACCGTGTAGATGCGTCCACTGGGTGCATCGAGGTCTCGATAGTAGATCTCGACTTTTTCAGGGTCCTGCGAGTCACGGATGATCAGTCGATTATCCCATGCCGAGACCGTCACCGGAGAGGAGATGTTCATGTTCCTTCCGAGGATGGCAAGTCTTGGTTTTCCCGACTGGGTCAGATAGATGGTGGCCTTGTCCGAGGGCACGACATCAAGGGTGAATTTATCCTCGATTTTCACTCTTTCGATGCTCTTGTCTCGTCGTTTGACGAGGGATTCATAGGCCCGAAGCCTCAGCTCCGTGTCCTTTTCGTCCAGGAGATTCCTCAGGGCCATGTCGTTGCGAGGATCATTGGGTAGCTCGGCCAGCAGATCGGCTGCTTCAAGTCTCGCGGCCAGGGGGCCTTCCTCGGCCATCGGTCGAAGTGATTTTCCAACCAGCGGATCCGAAAGATAGGCTCCTGATCTCAATGCGGCCAACCTGGGAATGGCTTCGGGATAGTCGTAGAGTTCCCGAATGAAAGGGATGGCCCTGTTGCCGAGGGCACACCATCTCCAATAGGCATTTGGTGCGACGGTCGCATCGGCCAGCAGACTTCTCCGGGTACTCATGGCAACAGCCTCGGCATTGGCCTGCCTCAGGGTCGTATGCCTCAGGAGTCTCAGGAACGTCTCGGTTTCATCCCGATGGGATGGAGGGACGGTGATCTCGATGATGGAGTCGCTGACGCCTCGGGCGGTGGCGTCACTCTGGCCGGATTCCTGAGGGAATCTTCGATTGATGGCGTCCTGAATCAGTCTCACACGAGTATGACTTGGATTGACCAGCATCATCCTGACAGGGAGGTCCTTGGTGGCTTCGCCTCCGTACAGGATCCTGCCCGTGAGCAGATCGACATTGCCACCATTTTCAGAGCCCGGTTCGGCAAATGGATTGAGGAAGATCGTTCCGGTGGCACTGGCCAGGCCACTGGCCTGCCTGCTTCCGACAGTCAATGCTCCCGGCCGCAACGTGGTCGTGTAGAGGCGACCGCCCTCAAGACTGGTTGTTCCAGTTCGAGGATCGGCCTTGATACGCACGTCGAACTTGCTTCCCGGAATGGTTTCGGGACGACGACCGGAGACTGGTGGTGTTCTGTATCTGCCTACGGCAGCCGGTGGCATAACGCCTTCGACGACGACGACGGCTGTGTCAGGTGAATTGAGCATCTGTTCCGGATGCAGATGGCCGAACCCCATCATCTCCGACCCGACGCCACGACGTTCCATCTCGCTGATCATGTGAGCGCGAATGGTGGGAGGTATGTCGCTGGAGCCGGTTCCATTGAGACCGACGACGAGTCCATATCCACGAACAATCACGGGTTGATAGGTTGCGCTGGTACGTTCCGCATGCCCAACGATGAGTGTTTCAGAACCCACCGTTCCACGGAGGATATTGGGAACATCCCAGTCCTCGAGCTTCTTGGCCGATGAACTTCGAGGCTTGGGCGTGGCCCGTTCGATGGGACTGCAGCTGCAGGCGATGAACATCGCTGTCAACAGAATCGTGATGGTGATCAATCGGGCCATTGGACACCACAGTCTAGCGGTAAATCCTGCAGAGGCAGCCCTGAAGGGCATTTTAGGACCTCTGTATTGTGGTCAGGATAATCCTGAACCAGTTCTTGAATGAGCGATGCCGGACTCGAACCAGCGACATCTTCGGTGTAAACGAAGCGCTCTAGCCAACTGAGCTAATCGCCCTGAATGATGATTATACCATCCAGATGAGATGAGGCGTGATTTTAGATTTCTGGGCGATCTGGAAGGGTTTCGGGAGTCTGAGATGGATCCGATAACCCATTCAGGCTGTTCCGGCATGAAAACCAGTGAAATTGGATTGTTTCAATTCAGGGTGAAACATGCCGATCCGATGGTGATCTTCGGTGTGTGGTCCGGTTCATTCCAATCTCCCAATCAGCAGGCCAGCAAGGCCGCCTGGAAGGGTGACGAATCAGGCCGGATCAGTACAGGAAAGGAACGCTATGAACACTATGAACAATCAGGTATCGAGAAACACGGCAAGCACCAGAGTGCTTCGTCTCAACACGGCAGAGAAGAATGCCTGGGTCGTCTGCACACTCGATGCCGTCCCTGTGATTCTGGCCAGATTCGACTGTCGATCAGAGGCGGAAAACTGGCAAGGGGCGCTCTCGACACGCCAGCAGGCTGCCTGAATCCCACGAGGACGGGTGAAGTCGGTGAACTGATCATTTGCACGAGTCGCCAGTCGTGATTCATGGCTGGCGTTCAACAAGCCTGTTTGCCTGTTCGGCCAGCCATTCTTCTGATGCCAGACCCCATGGCCGGAATTTCTCGATTCTCCCATTCTCCTCACAGAACACGACAGCGCGTTTCTCACCGAGTCTGCCCGCCGCTTGTGACTCGATGAGCTGGGTGGAGTCCATCTGGCTCATCTGGAAGAGAACCCTGTTCTCGAATTCCCTCTGTACAGAGCGTTCGACGAATCGATTGTAGTTGTTGAACGTATCTATCCACAGGATCGTATGGATGCCCACCGCCGGTCCATCCTTGAGGATGTTGGAGAGCGCCTTGTCCGGAGTGGCCGGGCCATCATCAGTTGAAAACGAAAAGTCGTCTTCCTTGCGTCGAAGTTCCCGCCAGCTCTGCAGTGATCCGATGATCAGGAATCTGGTGGGATGCTTGCTTCTTGGGTCAAGGAGCCTGCGATCGAGTTCATCGTTCAGATCCTGCATGCATGTCTGGATAGTCGAGGCATCGATGTCCACGCTTGCGTGGGGCAGCGAATCGCACAGTCTCCGGATTCTTCCATTGGTCTGATCGAATCCATCCAGAACATGGAATGTCGGATGTTCGTGTGGGCTCGACTGCGCAGCGATGCAGAGCATGCTCGCCTCGATGATGGCGGCCGCGGATTCCTCGTTCTGCCCGATGATCAGGAGGTTGGCTCCAGCTCTGTCGGGTAGCGTGATGAAGCTCGGCGGCTTGATGGCCACGGCATCGCCAAGCCAGAGCCTTGGAGGGATGGTCTGATCGGGAGCGGATTCCATCTTCTCCTCGAGTGGGGGGCAGTCCTCCAGATTCGCCGATACATGTCCCCTGAATATGAACTGATCCCTGCTGTGCCCGATTCCCTCCGCCTTGGCTCGCGTCTCCAGAAGAGAGAGGCTGTCGTCTCGAACATCCTCATCAAGCCATACCACCTGGAAGTGACTGTTTCCCTCAATCTTTCCACCGGCATCGTTGTAGAT
>DEYM01000113.1:14449-15069 GCA_002364555.1 Phycisphaerales bacterium UBA3158
GAGTCGGCTTCGGAGCACTGCAGGGCAATCCTGACTCCCATCTGGCCCATCGTGCTTCTGGCCAGAGAGTAGACGCCGTCGAGCGTCTGGGATCCGAGCATGGCATGCATGCCGAAGGCTCTGCCCTGCCTCACGAGTCGATCCAGCAGGAGCGAGGCTTCCTGGGCGACGTTGTCGTCCTCGACGAACATCTCCTGGAATTCGTCGATGATGAGCATCGTTCGAGGCAGCGGCTTTCCAGTCGTCTCCCGGTAGCCCTTCAGATCCTGGACACCATGTTCCCTGAACAGTTCACCTCTTCGCTTGAGTTCCTCATCGACATGCTGGAGAACGCTCAGGCCGAACTCGCGATCCGATTCCACGGCGACCACCCTGGCATGAGGCAGGCGGCATCTGGCGTAGATCTGGAACTCGACGCCTTTCTTGAAGTCGACCAGATAGAACTCGACCTCCTCGGGGGAGTGCCACATGGCCAGATTGGTGATGAGCACATGCAGGAGTGTCGACTTGCCGGAGCCCGTCTTGCCTGCGATCAGTGCATGCTGGGCCGTTCCCTTGGCTAGTTTCAGGTACTGCTGACGATTCGCACCGGATTGCCCCAGGGACACCCGCAGTTCGGA
>DEYM01000178.1 GCA_002364555.1 Phycisphaerales bacterium UBA3158
CTTGTTCATGAAACCATCCCAATAGACCACATTGGCGGACTGCCTTGCACCAGGCACCGGACCTCGACTGCTATCGGATCGACGAGAGACCCTGAATCGCCCGGGCACGGCACTCAACGCTTCGTATCCGATGATGTTGCGAATCTGATCGAAGTAGTCCTTGTTGATCTCACGACCGGCGATCAGATGCGTTTTATATGAACTGAGAATAGGCCGCTTCTGTCCAAGGCCATTGAGCCAACCCGTGTACGCCATACTGAGAATGTTGTTCTCGAGTTCCTGCATGAGGCGATCCCGCTCCCATTCAGGCTTGATCGCAATGATCACCGTTCGCCAGGCATCCCGCTCCTGCTTGTAGGATTCCTTCATCAGCAGAAGTGATTTCTCCGTCTCAGGATCAACAAGTCTTGAATTGACCAGATAGTCGATTGTCGTCGCTGGCGGATCACCCAGATGGACGTTTGGAAAGAGCCTTGTCCTGAGGTATCGAGCGAAATCCTCCCGACGCCGCTCATCCTCCACGGAATCCAGAAGCCGCCCCATCCATGCCAGGTTGACATCGACCAGAGCCGCCCTCGCGGTGACTTGATCACGGGCCAGGGCCAATGACTGCTGGACATGTGTCCTGTCGATCGCATCCAGGAGAATGGGTGTCGTCTCGGAGAGAACGGCGTTGCGAATGGCCAGTTGCATGTCGTAGTCGATGGCGTATTCGGCCAGCAGCCCTCTGGCATTCATGTAGTTGGAATCATCCTGGCCGAAATGCTCCCTCATGAGCAGTTCCAGATCGGCCTCCTCGCATCTGAACGTCTCACCCCAGTCGGAGTTCAATCGTCTCAATGCACGACGGATGGCATCCCAATGAGTGCTGTTCTCCGCTCTAATCAGGTCAAGTTTCTGAAGCAGCTCCTGCTCCAGCTCGATTCGGCGCAGAGACCATTCCATGATGAGCTGGGTTCGAGATGAATCCGCGAGCTCTTCAATCGCTTCGAGCTCCATCTCCTCGGCGATGATCTTCAGTGTCCTGGCTTGACGAACAGAGGACTTCTCCATCTTGACACCATCAGCACCCATCATGCCGGTACCGGAGACCATCTGTTGCCTGGCACGCTTGCGAATATCCTGACGCGAGACATGATCAGGAAGTTCCATGAGAATCGGGGATTCGAGCTGAGCCAGCTGTTCGCGAACCGCCTGTGCTTCACGCTCGAAGGTCTCGACATAGGACTCGATCACGGCCTCGACGAGTACCCGTTCCTCATCCGAGAGCCCGAGCTGCTTGGTGATCAGCGCCGAGTCCCTTCCCAGATAGGATGGATAGAACAGACCCTTCTCAAGTTTCTGGAAATAAGGCGGATACTGGCGAGGCGCCGCTTCGACCGTTGAATCCACCGACGGTAGTATGAGTCCCATCGCAAACGATAATGCCGTCATGAGGACAGCCAGGCCACATCTGAACTTTATGGAATGCAGTGAATCGGTCATCAAAGTTGATCCTCGTTGTTTGATCTCAATACCATCGATTACTTATCTCGTATCCGGAGAGAAACTTATTTCACGAAGCTGAGCGAGTATCGATCAGCCTCCTAGTTTAGGTCTCAATGCCCATGAAGGCGAACAGCACGATAGTTGTCGGCGCAGGCCCAATCGGCCTGGAAACCACTGCTCATCTCAAACGGATGGGCGTTGATGTGACATGCGTTGATGCGGGGCCTCTGGGCGGGACAATCTTCTCTTTTTTCCCACCAAACACCCGTTTCTTCAGCTCACCGGAACGGCTGGCCATCGCCGGAATCGATCTGCAGATCCCGGCCGAGGAGAAGGCGACTCGCGAAGACTATCTGGCCTATCTGAGATCCGTCGCGATGACGCTTGACCTGCCTGTCAGAACGCATGAGACCGTCATCGGAGCCAGAAGGCACAACGATGGCTGGTCCGTTCTCATCAGAAATCGGGCTGGAGAGGAACATGAGCTCCAAGCGGCCAACGTCGTCCTGGCCATCGGTGGAACGCATCATCACCGGAAGCTGGGCATACCCGGAGAGCAACTCCCCCATGTGGATCATGAGCTGGGTGATCCCCATCGATTCTTCGGTCGTGAGGTGGTGATCGTCGGGGGAAAGAACAGTGCCGCCGAAGCAGCTCTTCGCTGCTGGCGAGCCGGCGCTCGAGTCAGCATCGTCCATAGAGGCTCATCCCTGCATGAACGAGTCAAGTACTGGATCAAGCCTGAAGTCGAATCGCTCATGAGGGAAGGCCTGATACGACATCAATTCAATTCGGTCGTGACCGGAATCGGGACCGATTCGATTCATGTGACATCACTTCACAATGATGAGACGTCCGTGATCCCCTGTCAGGACGTTCTCCTGATGATCGGCTATGAACAGGACCCCACCCTCTTCCGACTCTTCGAGGTCTCGATGGAGGGCGAGCAGCAGGCACCCTGCCATGATCCGAACACCATGGAGACCAATCAACGAGGGGTCTACGTTGCCGGTACTGCCTCGGCCGGTTCGCAACAGCGATTCAGGACGTACATCGAGAACTCCCATGTCCATGCCAGCCGGATAACGGCCCACATCACGGGAACACCACCGCCTCAGGAACGAGCCCCGCGAGATCTTCCCGAAGCGTGAAGGTCACGAGTCTGAACGACATTCGCGAAATGGCGTACGCGTGGTATCCACCATCCGATCAACTGGACCGTGATCACATCGATACGGATCGAATGCTCGGGGTAGCCGGAGGCCATCTTCATGGCCGACCGCCTCAGATGATCGCGTTTTCGAACATCCACTCGATTCTGGATGGATCCACCACGACCCCGGGTTGATTTCACCTCGACGAATGAGATCGTGCTGCCATCGGGGGATTCCGCGACGATGTCGATCTCATCATGCCCAACGAACCGGTTGGTGTCGACGATCCTCCAACCCCGACGGCGGAGCCAACCGACCGCGATTCGTTCTCCGATGACCCCCACCAGTCGAGTGGAGATCAGCGGCCTTCCTTGTATCTGGACAGCGCGATGGCGATGACTCTCATCTGCATCTGATTGAGATTGTCGTAGATTCCCGAC
>DEYM01000019.1:0-467 GCA_002364555.1 Phycisphaerales bacterium UBA3158
CTGAGCCCGTAGGCCAGGATCGCCACTCCGATGACCGAGACCAGTGCACCCAGTATCGCTCTTCTGGTCACACGATCCTTCTCGAACCAGGCCGCGAAGGGGATGATGAACACCGGCGACAGCGACATCAATGTCGCCGCGATGCCCGCTTCGATTCGATCGATCCCGACCAGACTCAGCCAGACACCGAGCACCGGTCCGAAGATCGCCCCCACCACGATCAGAAGCCAGGCGACGGTCAGTCGACCCTGCTGACGTACTGGAGTGGCGCCTCGGCGAGCCGACCATCTGATGATGGCCAGGAGAAGAATGGCCGTCCCGGTTCCGAAGATCAGTCGCATGAGCGTCGCGGACCAGGGATCCATGGCGTCATGATCGCCCATTCCCAGCTTGGCCAGGATCAGACCCAGTGCCTGGGCGATGCCGGCGCCTGAGGCAAAGAGGATTCCACGACGTGGATGACGCTC
>DEYM01000019.1:817-4014 GCA_002364555.1 Phycisphaerales bacterium UBA3158
CTGCTCCTTCGATTCACGACCTTCACTCACCACCCAGGCAATGCCGGTGAGGGTCACCGTCATTCCGAGAACGGACACGATGCCCAGGGTCTCGTCGAGGATCGGCCAGGCCATGATGGCCGTGATCGGTGGTGCCAAGGTCAGAAGCAGCGTGGTGATCCGGGATCCCACATCGACCAGTGCCTGAAAGCACAGTTGATCTCCGATTCCCAGTCCGATGATTCCCGAAGCCGCCAACCATGCCATGGATTCCCAGCTCATCTGCGGCCACCAGGAATCGAGGACTGCACGGTGAATGAGAAACAGGATGATCACCGCCATGATCAGTCGACTCGTGTTGACGATCGCCGATCCGACCTGCCTTCCCGCAGCAGCGAATGACAGGGCCGTCAGCACCCAGCAGAGCGAGGCGCCGATCGAGGCGAGAGAACCAATCAATGAATCTGTGAACACTCGACAAGTATCGCAGCCTTGCGAGATCAATGCATGGATGATGTGAATGACAAATTGGCTAAATTTTGGTGGTCATGGTCTAATCTTCGAACCAATCATGAAACCATCCAACGCCATTCCACTGATGATCCTGTGCCTTCTGGGCCTGCTTGTCAGCTGCAAGGTCGGTCCCAATTACAAGCGTCCCGATCTCTCCATGCCGGAGGACTGGGCCCAGCGTCGACCATTGATGGAGGATCAGGGAACACCGGACTGGGATGAATGGTGGAATGCCTTCAATGATCCGAAACTCAACGAGCTCATCGCGGAAGCTGATGCGAACAATCGCACCCTGATGATCGCGGTCTCGAGAATCGATCAGTACCGGGCTCGGTACGGCATCGCCTCGGCGGATCTGTATCCGGACATCAACTCGTTCACGGCCTACAGACGCGCCCGGGTCAGCGATACGGACTTCGATCAGGCGGGCTTTTCAGTCGGCGGCCCGTTCAACAACTGGGGTCTCGGACTCGATGCCAGCTGGGAAATCGATCTGTTCGGTCGAATCGCCCGGACGATCGAATCCGCGACGGCCGAATGGGAAGGCATGATCGACGACTGGCGCAACGTCATGGTCACGCTTCGTGCCGATGTCGCCTCGAGCTACATCAACATTCGGACCCTCCAGGGAAGAAGACGGGTCGTCCTCGACAATCTGAACTCCACCTCGAAATTCGTCGAACTCACGAAGACGATGGAAGGCAGTGGAACCAACTCGATGCTGGAGGTGTACCAGGCGGAAGCCCAGTACTACTACTTCGAAGCTCAGCTTCCACGTATCGAGGCGATGCTTGCCAAGGAGATCGGCAATCTGGCCGTACTGCTTGGTCGCGGCCAGAAAGGCCTGATGCAGGAATTGGGCGTTGACAACGGTATTCCGGTTCCGCCGGGACAGGTGGCCGTCGGCATTCCCGCGGACATCATTCGCCGTCGTCCGGATCTTCGATCCGCCGAGCGGGCCGTGGCAGCGGCAACCGCGGACATCGGTGTCGCCGAAGCCCAGATGTATCCAAGGCTCCAGCTCATGGGCAGCTTCGGTTTCACCGCCTCCAGTTTCTCCGATGTCTGGAACTGGTCGAGTCGCACATACAACGCCGGCCCGGCCTTCAGCTGGGACATCTTCAATGGCGGACGACTCAAATCGGCGGTTCAGGAAGCCGAGGCCGTCGAGAAGCAGGCGCTGTTGAACTACGAACAGCGTGTTCTGGTCGCCCTCGCTGAAGTCGAGACCGCATTGGCTGGCTTCGCATTGACGGCTCGGGAACGTGACATACTCAACTCCGGAGTCACCTCTGGACAGGAAGCGGTCAAGCTGGCCACCTTGCAGTACTCGGCGGGCACACTCGACTTCCTCACCGTCCTGACCGCACAGCAACAGGTGCTGACGCTGCAGGATGAACTCGTGCAATCGCAGGGATTGGCCGCCGAACTGCTCGTGGAGCTGTATCGCGCACTTGGAGGTGGATGGACACCAGGTGTCATGCCACCGGATTCATCGGGGGATGACGACGGTGGCGACAATCCAGAATTGGCCATCGCAGGAAAGGAATCGGCATGAAGCTTCTCAGGTCCACGATCGGTCTCGCCTTGATGCTGCCATTGGCAGCCGTGCCGGGCTGCTCGAAGCAGGAACCCCAGCAGATGCCCCCCGCGCCCGTCGTGACCGGTATGTCGACGACGGCGAACGTACCCGTCTATCGAACCTACCCCGCCAAGACGAAATCCGAACGCACCATGCCCATCAATGCCCGCGTCGAGGGCATTCTCGAGGAGAAGACCTTCGAGCAAGGCGGTCTGGTCACTCCCGGCGAGCTCCTCTACGTGATCCAGCCCGAGCCATTCAAGGCGGATCGCGATGCCGCCCGGGCTGAACTTGCTTCGGCGATCGCGGACTTCAACTACAGCAAGTCGCAGCTTGATCGCAACAGTTCGCTGGTGAAGCAAGGCGCCGTCTCGAAGGAATACTTCGATGAGCTCAAGGCAAAGCTGGTGGCATCGGAGGCGAAGATCGATTCGGCCAGGGCCAGGCTGGTACAGGCCGAGTTGAATCTCTCCTACTGCAACGTCGCCGTTCCGGACGTCGATGACTCCCATGTCTACAGGATCGGCGACACCTACTTCGATGAAGGAACGCTTGTTGGTCCGACCGGCAACTCCGAACTGGCCACCGTCGTGCAGGTATCCCCCATCCGAACGGTCTTCGACCCCGCCGGATCCGAGTGGCCCGAATATCTCAGTCAGATCAAGGCGGGAATGACTCCACTGTCGGTGGAGGTGACCATTCCATCCGACAAGAACTTCAGGCGATCCGGTGAGATCAACTTCATCGACAACATGGTCGATTCCAGGACCTCCACCGTCGAGATGTGGGCTCGAATCGAGAACGACGACTTCGCTCTGATGCCTGGTCAATACGTGTCGGTTCGTGTCCTCCTCCGCACCCTCGAGAATGCTGTCGTGATTCCCGCCGAAGCCGTCCAGTCCAAGGCCGGCGAGAAGTTCATATGGACACTTGAGGATGGCAAGAATCCGGTTCAGGTGAACATCGAACTGGGGCCGAATCATGGTGAACAGATCGTCGTCACCAAGGGGCTCAAGCCGGGTGTCAAGATGATCGTCGAGGGCGGCGATCGTGTTCGACCGAGTGTCGTCCTGAATATCGTCTCCGCACAGGAGATGGAGACACTGAACAAGCAGAATGCCGG
>DEYM01000010.1 GCA_002364555.1 Phycisphaerales bacterium UBA3158
GTGATGGCGGCGATGCCGACCTGCTCGAGTCCCCGCGCCAGTTCAGGTCCGACGATGCAGTCGTCATCCCAGCCGAGACGGATCTTGGCCGTGACCGGAACGCCGGTCTGCGGCGTCACGGTCTCGACGATCTTCTCGGCCAATCGAATCGTGGAGTCGGGTTCGCAGAGAAGGAGACTGCCACCATTCTTCTTGGCGACCTTGTCGACCGGACAACCCATGTTGATGTCGACGACCTGAGCTCCATGGTCGACCGCCCAGAGGGCCGCTTCAGGCAGGGGGTCCTGCGAGTTGCCGTAGAGCTGCATGCATAGTGGTGAATCGGCTTCACAGGTGGCGGCCAGCTGCATGGCCTTGGGATCCTCTCTCAGGACCGAATGCGTGTTCAGTAGATCCGTGCTGGCCAGGCCGACTCCACCCAACTCGCGGCACAGAAGCCGGAAGGGGAGATCCGTATGGCCAGCCATGGGAGCCAGCAGGGCGGGAGAATCGAGCTGTACAGGGCCTATTCGGAGCATCACGAGAGTCTACCCTTCCCGCCAAACTGGCAGAATTTCCACTGCATACAACCTTGAAATGGCCGATCGAAATGATCAAAACGCTGTTTTCAAGCCCTTAAAGGCGATTTGGCGTGGCACCGGCATTGCATTCATATATGTCAGACGCAGTCCACAGGCTGCATGAACATGAATTACAGCCGGTTTGGAGGACCTCTCTGGTCCCGAGCCGGAGCTAAGGAGACCGCATATGTCAAAGATCATAGGTATTGACCTGGGCACCACCAACTCCGTCGTCGCTGTCATGGAAGGCGACCAGCCCAAGGTACTCATCAACTCTTCGGGCAACCGCACCACACCTTCCGTGGTTGCCTTTACCGACAAGGGCGACCGCCTGGTAGGTCAGCCCGCTCGTCACCAGCAGGTGACGAACCCCGCCAACACGATCTACTCGATCAAGCGTTTCATGGGACGTCGTCACAACGAGGTCCAGTCCGAGGAAACTCAGGTCCCCTACGCCGTCGTCGGTGGAGGAGAGGATCTCGTCAAGGTCGAAGCTGGTGGAAAAGAGCAGACTCCCCCCGAGATCTCAGCCGTCATTCTCCGCGATCTGAAGCAGATCGCCGAGGAGTACCTCGGTGAGAAGGTGGACAAGGCCGTCATCACGGTGCCCGCCTACTTCAACGATGCACAGCGACAGGCAACCAAGGATGCCGGCGAGATCGCCGGTCTGACCGTCGAGCGGATCATCAACGAGCCGACCGCGGCAGCCCTCGCCTACGGTCTTGAGAAGAACTCCAATTCCAAGATCGCAGTGTTCGACCTTGGTGGTGGTACCTTCGACGTGTCCGTACTCGACATCGGTGACGGTGTGTTCGAGGTGCTGGCTACCAATGGCGATGGCCATCTGGGTGGTGACGACTTCGACCAGGTGCTCATCGACTACATCGCCGACGAGTTCCGCAAGACCGACGGCATCGATGTCCGTCAGGACCAGATGGCCCTGCAGCGTCTCAAGGAAGCTGCCGAGAAGGCCAAGTGCGAACTGTCGCAGCAGCTCGAGACCGATGTCAATCTCCCGTTCATCACGGCGGATGCGTCTGGTCCAAAGCACCTTCAGGTCAAGGTCACACGAGCTCGATTCGAGGAGCTGGCCGCGGATCTGTTCACCCGATTGATGGGGCCATGCAAGACGGCCCTGACCGATGCGAAGCTCTCGACCTCGGGAGTCTCCGATGTCGTCATGGTCGGTGGTTCGACCCGTATCCCCAAGGTCCAGGAGATCGCCAAGGAGATCTTCGGTACCGCGGAACTGGACAAGTCCATCAACCCCGACGAAGTCGTCGCGATCGGCGCAGCCATCCAGGGCGGCGTTCTGCAGGGTGATGTGAAGGATGTTCTCCTTCTCGATGTGACTCCATTGAGCCTCGGCGTCGAGACTCTTGGTGGCCTGATGACTCGACTCATCGAGAAGAACACCACGATCCCCACCTCCAAGAAGGAGACCTTCTCGACAGCTTCGGACAATCAGACCTCGGTCACGATCAACGTGCTCCAGGGTGAGCGTGAATTCGCCAAGGACAACCGTACGCTCGGGCAGTTCGACCTGACCGACATTCCATCCGCTCCACGCGGCATGCCGCAGATCGAAGTCGAATTCGGCATCGATGCCAACGGCATCCTCAACGTGTCGGCGACGGACAAGGCGACCGGCAAGTCCCAGGACATCCAGATCACCGGATCAAGTGGTCTCTCCAAGGACGAGATCGAGAAGATGAAGCAGGATGCCGAGAACAACGCGGGTGACGACAAGGCTCGACGCGATCTCATCGAGGTCAAGAATCAGGCCGAGCAGATCGTCTACGCCACACGCAAGCAGCTCGAGGAGCACGGCGCCAAGGTCGATGCGGAGATCCGATCCACGATCGAATCCAACGTGGCCAACCTCGAGGACAAGCTCAAGGGCGATGACAAGGATGCCATCGAGGCAGCCGTGAAGCAGCTCAACGACAGTGCGACCGAGCTTGGCAAGGCCGTCTACGAAGCCGCGGCCGCCGAGGCCCCGGAAGCCAATGAGGAGCCAGAGGCTTCAGCTGGCGACAGCGACGACGTCATCGATGCCGAGTATGAAGTCAAGGACGACAAGAACTGATTCTTCCGCACCCCTTCAGGGTGATCTCTTTTCCCTCCCGATGCCACGCCCCGAGACCACGGTCCCGGGGCGTGGCGTTTTTAACAGGAGAGGCGTTTGCGGACATCGGGCTTGTGCCTACAATCAGACACCCCACAGACACGAGGAGATTCCTGTGACAACGGCACCAGCCAATTCAATATCGTCCTTTCCCGCTGAAGCGGTCATCACCCCCGAATGCATCGAGAGTCTCAGATCGGGATTTGATGAGAACCCCGGTTGGCGAAGAAGTCAGAATGCCATCACCCAGGTGGGCATCGACGACGTGGCGCTGAATCGTGAGGTCGTCACAGGGACCGACCACACGTTCTCGACGATTCTGGACGACTGGAAGGTCACCAATCAGAAGCAGTCGGGTCGTTGCTGGATGTTCGCCGCACTGAACCTGTTCCGTGTGGAGGCCATGAAGGCCATGAACCTCAAGCAGTTCGAATTCAGCCAGAACTACACGCTCTTCTGGGACAAGTTCGAACGGGCCAACTGGTTCCTGGAATCGATCATCGAGACGTACGATCGCGATCTGGATGATCGAACGGTCGGCTTCCTGCTGGACAATCCAGTCGAGGATGGCGGTCAGTGGAACATGTTCGTCAACATCGTCCGCAAGCACGGACTGGTTCCCAAATCGGTGATGCCCGAGAGCAAGTCCTCGTCTGGAACCATGAGGATGAACGGCATACTCAAGTGGTACCTGCGGGGATTCGCCAAGCAGATCAGGGAAACGATGGCCGGCGGTGACTCCGCCGAAGCGGCCAGGGCACTCAAGGATCGTCAGCTCGCCGTCGTCTGGCGGATCCTGTGCATGCATCTGGGAACGCCGCCGACTGAATTCAACTGGCAGTGGAACGACAAGGATCGTGAGTTCCATCGCGATGGAATGATGACCCCGAGAACCTTCGCCGAAAAGTACGTCAAGATCGATCTGGACAACTATGCCTGTCTGGTCAACGACCCTCGTCCGGACAGTCCCATCGGCCGCACGTTCACGGTCGAATATCTGGGCAACATCGTCGGTGGCGAGCCGGTCAAGTATCTCAATGTCGACATGGACACCATGAAGAACATCACCTCCGGTGTTCTACAGGGCGGCGAGCCCGTCTGGTTCGGCTGCGACGTCGGCAAGATGTTCCGTCGCGACATCGGTATCTGGGACACGGATCTCTACGACTACGAAGGTCTGTTCGATTCACCCCTGTCGCTCGACAAGTCCGAACGACTGCTCTATCACCAGTCCCTGATGACCCACGCCATGCTCTTCACTGGAGTCGATGTCCATGACGATGGAGTCCATCGATGGCGAGTCGAGAACTCCTGGGGCGAGGATCGAGTCGGTAAAAAGGGCTTCCAGGTCATGAACGACAACTGGTTCGATGAATATGTCCTCGAGATCGCGGCTCACCGGGATCGGCTGCCGGAACCTCTCAAGGGGGCCTGGGAGGCGGATCCGATCGTTCTGCCAGCCTGGGATCCGATGGGATCCCTCGCCTGAGGCCCTGAATTGGCCCGTATAGAGCTTGCGATCCGTCTGGATTGCCTCATACTGGATTGTCTGGATCCGATGACAACAATTCCTCGGATTGTCTGTTGTCACACGTGAGAGGAGACCTCGTGATCAATCAGCGAATCCACCGTTTCGTTGGTCTGCTGGCCATCAGTGCCATCATCCCAGCTTCACTCGCCATCGCCAGCATCCCCATGCCCAGCCCGGAAGACTATTCGGGTCGTCGGGTCGTGGAGGTGGATGTCCCGGATGGAGCCATTCTCCAGCTCTTGCTTGATGAAGGCATGAGAAGCATGGCGTGCACCCCGGCACCGGGCAAGAGCCCATGGTTGATCGACGAGGATGCCGAATCCCTGCTGGACTCGCTCGGTCTGCCGCATCGCGACATGATCGGTGATCTTCCCGCGTTCATCGCCCAGCGAAATGCCCAGCGGCTGGCGATGAGAGCGACTCGTGGTGATGATTTCTATTCGGACTTCAGGACGCTCGATGAATTCAACGCACGTCTCGACGAGATGCTGGCTGCCTACCCCGATCTCACGACTCCGATCGTCATCGGTCAGTCGCATCAGGGTCGCGACATCAGAGGCATCGTCATCCGTGCAGGTGAGGACAACGGTCGTGCAGCCTGCTTCCTCAATGGCTGTCAACATGCCCGAGAATGGATCTCGCCCATGACGACGATGTACATGGCGGATACGCTGCTGCCCGCCTACGGCGTCGATCCGAAGATCACAGGACTACTCAACAAGATCGAGGTCATCGTGGTGCCCGTCAGCAACCCGGACGGATACGTCTACACGTACTCGCCCGGTGGAGACCGCTATTGGCGTAAGAATCGTCGAGACAACATCGGCACATGTGATGGTGTCGATCTGAATCGCAACTGGGGTTCCGATTGGAATGGCGGTCAGAGCACCAGTAACGACACGTGCAGCGACATCTACGTGGGACCATCCTCGATGTCGGAACCTGAGGTCACCGCCCTTGGCGACTTCATGCTCGATCATGGGAACATCAAGACCCAGGTCGATTTCCATGCCTATTCACAGCTGATTCTCGAGCCACGTGGATACACCACGGTACCTCCGTCCGACTTCGATGAACTTCATGGACTCGGCGCCGACATGTCAGCGGCCATACAGGGTGTAAACGGCAAGAACTACGTTCACGACAATCCGTGCAACATCCTCTATTGCGCCAGTGGGACACTCATCGACTGGCCATACGACCAGTATGGTTCACGGTCGTATTGCATCGAACTCAGGCCCGGCTCCGGCGAACCCGGAGGCTTCGACCCCGCTCCGAGTGAGATTCGTCCCTGTGCCGAGGAGAACTATCAGGCTGTCCTTGAACTCATGGAATTCACCGCCACGCCATTGAGCATCGAATTGCCCAGTGGAGCTCCCACGACGGTCCGGACCAATCAGACGACGACCTTCCCGGTGACGATAACGGCACGAAGTGAGACACCCGTTGCCTCCGAGGCCGTTCTTCGATATCGCGGCTCCGCAGGTGACTTCACCGAGGTCCCGCTCGACTATCTCGGCGGTGACAATTACGAAGCGACCTTGCCGACATTCGGCTGCACGAGCGTTCCAGAGTTCTTCATCTCCGTCGGGGGTGACGGGGGCGGCGTCGCGACGATGCCTTCATCAGCTCCACTTGAACTGTATTCAGCCACACCGGTCTCGTCCGAGGAGATCGTCTTCACCGACGATTGCGATTCGGATCCGGGGTGGACGACCAGTGGCACCGCGACGGACGGCTTCTGGGACAGGGGCGTTCCCGTCGGTGGTGGCGTTCGAGGCGATGCGCCCACGGACGCCAGTGGCACCGGGGCCTGCTGGCAGACCGACAATGTCGCAGGCAATTCGGATGTCGATAATGGAAACGTAATCCTGACATCCCCGGTACTTGACGCCTCGGAGCCGGGAGCCATTCTTTCCTACGCACGCTGGTTCTCGAACTCGTCGGGAGCTGGGCCAGGTGAGGACACCTTCGTCACGGAGGTCTCCGACGATGGTGGTGTCAGCTGGGATCTGCTTGAAGTCGTAGGCCCAACCGGCGATCAGGTCAACGGTGGCTGGTACTTCGTCGAATTCAATCTGGACGACCTCGTGGGCTTCTCGCCAAGCAGCAACTTCCGTGTCCGATTCATCGTCGAGGATGTCCTCAATGGATCCGTTGTCGAAGCGGCTATTGATGACATCGAGCTATCGTCATCCGAGTGTCTGGAGGATTCCCCATGTCCCGAGGACGTGGCTGGCAACGACGGCGTGGTGGATGTCGAGGACATTCTCGCATTGCTCAGTGCGTTTGGAACAGATGATCCGGACTTGGACATCGACGGCAGTGGATTTGTGGATGTCGGGGACATACTGGCTGTCATTGCCGCCTGGGGCGAGTGCTGATCCGACAGCAGAAAGTCCGATCGAGAATCACACCGCCTGCCTGATGATCAGATGGCCAGGTCCAGGATGCCAGCTGCCCCCAGAATGCAGGCAACGACACCATTGATGGTGAAGAACGTGAGGGCCATGCGGCTGGTTCCCCATCTCCTGACCGTGGCATGTTCGAAGACAAGCAGCAGGCAAGCGGCGATGGAGGCTCCAAGGAAGACGCCGCCGAGTCGTTGATCGGTCATCCATGCCAGGATCAGGCAGATCCCGGCGATCAGATGGAGTACACGGCTGAACCACAGGGCTCCAGCAACTCCAAATGTGCCTGGAATACTGTGCAAGCCTTCCTGCCGATCGAT
>DEYM01000087.1 GCA_002364555.1 Phycisphaerales bacterium UBA3158
GGAAACGCTTGCGTTCCAGGTGGCCCATGGTGCCAGAGAAGATTCGGAAGGCTAGATCCGGACATTTTCGAACGGGTTTCAATCGACATTCCAAGTCCTGCTATGGTTTGCTTCAAAGCAACCGTGCTGATTCAATGAAGAGCGGAGATACACCATGCTGATTCGTACCCTTTGTCTGGCTCTATGCCTCTGGCTTGTTCCGAATAGTGATGCGGTCGAGCCCTCGAACACTCGATATGTGGAAATCCCCATCACTGGGGATATCGGTATCGAAGTCACACCAGAGGGGTTTTCCCAGGCGCTTCAGCGAGCCTCGCGAGAGGCCAGGGTGAGTGTTCTGGTGCTCGTCATCGATTCTCACGGAGGCCTCGATACCGATGCTGTCCAGATGGCCGACATGTTGTCCGGTGTCAAGGACAAGTTCCGTGTGATTGCAGCTGTAAAGCAAGCCGTGGGACCAGCGATGGCTCTGGTCCTGGCATCGGATGAACTCGTCGTGCTTGATCCTTCTGTTCCGGGAATCCGGCTCCAGTACCACCCGGCACTTGGGAACACGATGGCTGCTGATCAGGAGAACTATCAGCGCATCATCGGGCTGGGACCCGTTGCACGCGTCATGGTCCGTGCCATGTTCGATCCCGAACTCCCCGTCTATGTGTGGCGTGACGCCAATGGAAAGAGGCAAGCATCGGTCACGAAGCCCGATGGAATAAGCGAGTTCACGGAGATCCCTCCAGGCTCCATGGCGGATGGGATTTCCTCAGATGAGCTCGCGGATCTGGGGATCGGCCATCAAGCCAATACCGTCGCCGATATCGGGAAGGCTGTGGGATACCAGCGGTGGAATCGAGCCGCGAATCTTGGCGTGGTCATGCAGACCGCAGCGGACAGCCACTCGAACGACGTCACGGAGATCCAGCAGAGATTGAACAACGCGATGTCCATGACAGGCCAGGCACTGGCGCTCAACGCATCACTCATGAACATGGAATCGGCAGCGCGTGAGGCGGATCCCCGTCGTCAGCCGTATCGGTACAGACGTTCCTGGGGAAATCGTTCTGGATGGCAGGGCGGCTTCGGATTCTCCGGATCGGGATGGGGCTATTCATCTCCGACGACTCGAGCATGGCGATCAAACAGTGATCGGGCGATCTACGAATGGGAGCATGTGATATCGAACATCGATCAGATTTTCGAGATGGGCGGAGAGGCCAAGGAGGATCTGAAATGGATCAAGTCCCAGGATATTCCAGCGAGCATGGGCGACTGGGTTCTGGAAGAGATCCAGATTCTTGAAAGCCAGCTCGATCCACTTCTCAATCAGGAAAGCGTTCTGATGTCACGTCGAAAGTCAGCTGTCGAAACAGTCGGCTTTCTCCGGGAGAACCGAACCCGACCGGCGATCTAATGTCGATCCTGAATCAGGCTTCCGCCTGCTCAGTCGACACGGACTCGGTGATTTCCTTCTCTCCGAAGATGGCAGACCCGACACGGACGATGTTCGCGCCACATTCGATGGCCACTTCGAAGTCGTTGCTCATGCCCATCGAGAGGATGTCGAAGTGCTCACCGCCGACGCCACTACGTTTGATTTCATCAAACAGCTCACTGACCCTTGTGAAGACCGGACGGGTCTCCTCGGGATCCTCGACCTTTGGTGCCATGGTCATGATTCCTCGGACCCGAATCGTGACCATGGTCTCGATCTGTTCAATCAGATGGCGGACCGCCGCAGGGGCGATGCCATAACGCTGCCGCTCATCCGTGGGATTGATCTGGACGAGAACCTCAACCGGGGAATCGGCATTGTTGCTGCACGACTGGATTTCCTCAGCCAATCTCAGCGAATCGACTGAATGAATCATTCGTACCAGTGGAAGGATCTTCTTGGCCTTGTTTCGCTGGAGATGGCCGATGAAATGCCATCGCACATGGTCGGGAACATCCGATTCACCGAGTGTTCGGCGTCTGTCCAGATATTCCTGGACCTGAGGGGCCATCTTGAGGAAATGCTGGGATCGACCTTCCCCGAAGTCGACATGCCCCATGTCAATGAGTTCCCGGACCTGCTCCATGGCGGCATATTTGGTCACGGCGACAAGATGCACAGTCGCATGTTCTCGACCAGCCTTGGCCTTGGCGTCTTCGATTCGACGACATACGGAAAGATAGCGTTCGCGGGTTGATTCACCATCCATGGCAGCGCACTCCTCGGTTCAGATGACTGAGGATACGTCTGCATGCTGTGTGGCTCAACCCCTACGGGGATTTGAACTTGCCTATCAGTTCACTTTGGGAGCCATCGCCTGAGCGAGCGTCTGAGGTGTCAGTGCGGAATTACTCGATCCAAGGATGCTTTTGGCGACGAACATGCTGCTTTGACCGACCTCAGTGGAGTTGAGACCCGCATTGCCCAGATCCTTGAAACTGGTCTGCATTCCATCGAGATAGCTCTTGGCCTGGGGATCCGCTCCAGAGGTATTCAACCAGGAGGCGAAGTCCTCTCCAGAGGCACCCGCATTCGAGTCGGAGTATTCGCTGAAGGCCTGATTCAGAGAGGAGGCCATCTGAGTGGTATCACGCGCTCCGATTTCGGCAGCACCAACACCAGGCTGGCTGGCAATGACGCTTTCATACTGCTGAGCGGCTTGTGAGGCGATGCTCATGTCCAGTCGCTGCTGGCTGACACGAACGATGCCATCTCCGGATCCGCCGGCGATGTCTGCGGCGAAGTCATTGACAACCGAGGCTCTCTGGCCACCTTCGGTCGGCTTGATCTCAACTCCAAAGTCCGCAAGGCTTACATCCGTGCCTGGGACGGCGTCGAGTGAGACTTCCCCGACATCCATCTGGTCATTGAGGGCAATCTGTGAATCGGCTGCCAGGTTGTCACCCAGATTCGGGTCGACGGGAGTCGGATCCACCGGGACCACCGGGGTGGGATTCACTGGATCCACCGGAGTGGGATTCACTGGAGTTGGTGGATCGACCGGTACCACGGGAACGACTGGATCCGGCGGATTAGGCGGATCTGGCGGGGTAGGTGGTGCATTGTTGGCAGCTGTCATCAAGCCAAGCAACATGGGCCCGGCTTCATTGGTGGCAAGCATGTTGTGATCGAAGGTTCCGATGACTCCCCAGCGTTCACCAGCGAGTGGGCCACTCGATGCGGGGCCAAGCCCCGATGCGAAGACGGGTGCGTTCAATCCACTAGCGAGATCGAAGGTCGGTGTTGAACTGAAGCTGATATCGCCACTGGCGATGATTTCTGTTCCAGATGAAACGACTTCCCCTAGGGAATTCCAGACCGGCAGCGCCTCTCGAAGCTGGATCACGATCTCCTGGGCCGAGACATTGAGATCTCCAGCGGCGTTTAGATCCCCGATGGTGATTCGATTGGCCGCATCGATTGACAGGTTTCCACCAGAGGAGAGGGCCTGCATCTCTCCGAAGGTCACATCACCTGAAACCGATGTGATCTCATAGTTGTCGGCGAACACCGAGACAGTCGAGACGCCCGTGTTTTCCAACCATGAATTTCCGTCGGGATTGAAGAGGATGTCCCCATCTGCCCGGATCATTCCATTGCTCATGAGATTGCTGGAATCACCAATGGCTATGTAGTCGCCCGCTGAGAGGGAAACACTCTTCAGTGGCGATGACTTTCCGATGTCCCCGCGAAGGTTCAGGGCACCACCGGCTTCCATTTTGAGACCGGAATCGATGCCCGCGGCCATCTCTATGTCGCCCGTGGACATGATGTCGCCATCTGCGGAGATGGAGGTGAGATCCATCCTTCCCATGTCGATCCGGTCGCCGGATATGGTCAGATCGCCTCGCACACGGCGAAGGTTGTTGCCTGGATTCACATCGAGATCGGTCTGGAAGGTCAGTACACCATCGGAATGCAGAAGCAGATCGGCATCGACGTAGGCGAGCGATGTACCGACGGATACCTCGGAATTGACGCAGAATGGATCTGACAGATCGTTCAACGACCACGACTGATCCGCTGCATCATCGACGATGTTCATGTCCTGGTTGGTCACAAGGTTGATCTGACCGAATTCACCCTGATTGCCGGCACTGGCTTTCAGAAAGCCCTCCGAGACAAGTGTGCCCGATGCCACATTGATCGTTCCACCCTTGCCTCCATTGAACGCGCCACGAGTCGTCACGGTGGCTCCCTGTTCGATGTACTGGCTGTTCTTGCTGATGCTGGTCACGACACCGCCCGTACTGCCGCTCTGGAAGGCGTTGGCACTGACCATGCTTCCGGATTGGAGCACAGTGTTCTGGCAGGTCGCCAACAGCACGTGTCCACCATCTCCACCACCTGGCAGGGAGGAGGCATCAGCGGAAATGGATCCGCCAGCTCCATTGACGATAGCCGGTGCCGCCATTCGAACGGTACCACCATTGGTTCCGATCGAATTGATCGAACCCGTGTTGTGAATCAAGCCGGAGAGCGCAACGGCATCGACGGTCCCACCATTGGCACTGATCGTGCCGCTGTTGTGGATGGCGAATCCGCAGAGATCACCCGCGGCTATAGCGATGTGCTTGCTTGCCTTTATCTGACCGGTGTTCTTGACAGCGGTGCTACCCAGATTCGTGGGGGTCTTGACACCGGCATCGGGTGAATAGTATCCATCGGGGTTGTCTGCATCGGCCTTTGATTCAAGCCCAAGACTCTCGCCCTTGATTCGAAGACTGATCACATCGCCAAGGGTCTTGATGGTGACTTCATCAGTGGCATCGAGCCCACCGACCATCATCATCGTCGGAGCGACGAGCGTACCTCTGTTGGTCACGGTCTTGCCCACCAGCATCATGTTGTCGGTGGCTTGAAGAACGGCCCCTGGAAGGATGTTGATCGAGCCCAGACCACAGGTCATCTGGAAGTCGTTGTTCGTATTCGTGAGGAAATCCGAGGTGTTGATCGTGTTGGCCGATGCGGCAAGGAGTGAGCCGACATTCACAACGCTTGAGCCGAAGAAGACCACGCCTGCCGGATTCACCATGCCGACCATGCCGTTACCCGTGATGGTTCCACGGATCATCGATGGCGTACCCTGGCTGATCTTGTTGAGTACTCGGAAATCGTTCGGAGCTGCCCAGGACTGGAAGTGCACGTGGTCGCCGGTGCCGACATTGAAACTGTCCCAGTTGATCAGGGCGTTGTTGCCGTTGAGGTAGACCCCCTGATAATTGCCGGTGGGGCTGTTGACGATGGTGCCGCTACCGAACTGAGGATCGAAACTACCACCCTGAGGCAGTTCGGCTAGAGCCGATGGGCCGACGAAGCCAATGAGTCCTCCCAGGGCGACCAGAGCCAAACGGTTGAATGGCTTGCGCTTGCAGAAGACTGACGGTAATCGCTCAGGACAAAGTTTCATCTCATATTCCTCATCGTTCGTATTCTCGAACTACCCGAAGTCTTGAAACCAGCTCGGGATTGATCTGACGAATCGGCACATCCCTCAGGAGGGTCCACCAGCGCACATGTGATTCGACTGATATTGCAACGGTCAATTGTACCCCTCAAACGGGAAGATCCCTCTGATCTCGTCCCATAAGTCCCATGGAGGCGAGATTTCACTACAAAAGAGTAGCCCAGAACCGGGAAATCACCAGAGAAAGGTGCCAGTGACGTACAAACGGCTGGATCCTGCCTCTGCCAGACCGTCTTTTAGGTCATGAAGAGCGAATCCCCAGTCCAATTGGACTCTCAAATTCGATTTCCAGAGGAATTCAAGCCCGATTCCAGCCCCCAGAAGGGTGTTGTCTTGTTCAAATCCCTGATCCCCGCTTTGGAAGACATAGCCGGCGTCGAAGAAGCCTTTCAGGATCAGATCCCAGTCAGGCCTGCCATAGACATGCTTGGGGGCCGCATGGAAGTCGGAACCCATGAATTGGAGTGGTTCCGGGTTGATCGAGAAGGTCCTGGGCAGATGGAATCGATATTCAAGGGAACCAAAGAGAGAGTTGTCACCAGCGACAACCGACTGCGCGTAGCCTCTGACGGAATAGAGGCCTCCAAGTACGCTCTGGAACTGGGGAACCAGTCGGTTTCCGAAGCTGTATTGCCCTGAGAAACGAGCCGAGATTTCATGTGCCAGAGTGGATGTCTCTGGTGTCTCGGGATCAGCCCAGCCAACCGGATCCAGAAGAGGTTCCAGGAATGTCGAGATCGATCCGCTCCAGTTCAGGCGAGCCCATTGTTCGGAAGGATTAATCCTTCCGAGCAGAGTCAGTTCTCTGGGGCTCTGGGAAAGCGGGCTGCCTTCGATACCGATCATGCCGGTAATGAGCCCTTGATCGTCCTGCCTGGTCAGTTGAAGTTGTGCATAGGGCAGGACGAAGCCAGCCTGGCCACTGTCTTCGATGATCTCGTTGTTGACCTTGACCTTCTGATAGTTGACACCCGGAACGAGATCCACGAAGAGCGGACCATCCTGGAAGATGTTGATGTCCAGCTGTCCACCGCCAGACCAGGAGAAGCCGGTGAAATCGACGAAGTCCTGGCCGAACTGATCGTTGACGAACTTGTTCCAGCTGCCAATCACGGCACCACGAATTCTGTTGTCGTCCGTGATTCGGAAATCGTACGAGCCCAGGATCGCATTGGTGGTACTGAAGTTCGAGGTGACGTACTGAAGGGACAGGATGTCGTCATTGCCCGTGAACTGCGTGTGGAACAGACCGAATCGCTGCCTCAGGCTCTTTTCCTGTGGTGTGCCGGTATTCCCGATCTCGTAGTACAGCGTCAGTGGCTTGTTTTCAAAGACCAGATAGTCCAGACTCACTCCACCGGGAACAGCGGAGGCCGCTACGGATGCCTCTACGTTTCGACCTGGATGCCTGTTGAGACGATGGATGTACTCGGAGATCTCGGACTGGCGAAGCAGATCCTCTCGTTCCTCGGTCGCATTCGTATTGTGCGGCCTGGAGGGGGATCCACGCTTGATGACCGTGTGAGTGTCGTGGTTGAACTTCTGTTCTTCCGGAATCCGATCACCCTGGGCGACTGTGCGTGATTCCACGACGCGTCCGACTGTGATGATGATGGTCAGTTCGGTCTGATCTGCAGGACGAAGATCCTGGCCGACCGATCCAGGCTGACTGCTGATCTGACTTGGATCGGGAATCACGAAGACTCCAAGGAGATCGTCGTTGATCAGGGTGCGGCTGATGGCGGAGGAGACGCGGGCGATCGCGGAACTCCAGAAGACGCCTCCCCCGGCTTCATTCAACTCCTTCAGCGAGGTCTCGATCTGAGTCACACCATCGCGTGGGCCAACCCAGTTGCGGCCACCATCTTCGGTATCGATGTACCCCAGTACGATTGTCTGCTCCATGAAGGATTCGACAGTCGGCAGACTTGGATGTGGGTACTGATACGCCACTTCAAAGGGATCAACGATGTAGGGCAGACCATCAACGGATGGGTCCGGCTCATCAATGACCGGCGGTTGTGATGGCTGTTCCTCGCTCATGGCGGGTTCACTGCCATCGTCACTCTCATCAGCAGGTTCGGTTGTGGCTTGATCTTCCACGGGAACCTCGACGGGTGCTTTCGCCGCTTTCGGCTGGGACGCGGCCGCAGGCACACCAGGCGATGCTGACGCGGGGACCTCGACGGGTTCAGGGGCCGGTTCGGGCTTCTGCGCAACAGCGACCTTTTCAATGGCCAATT
The DNA here is from genome assembly GCA_002364555.1 of Phycisphaerales bacterium UBA3158. GTDB lineage: Bacteria > Planctomycetota > Phycisphaerae > Phycisphaerales > SM1A02 > UBA1668. The sequence goes on from DEYM01000087.1 coordinate 7,700, forward strand.
CGAAGTCGAGCGTATTGCCACCATTGACTTCGGCGGTCACGGAGGCGTCTGAAAACCCTTGTTTTCTAAGGTGTTCTGCAATCGCGTCGCCCATCACCTTGATGGCGGACTCGTCGAATCGATTGTTCTGGCCTTCAATGAAGCCGCCTATCGACTGGACTTTGACGAGTCTTCCCTGGCCTGGAGCCGTGTAGATCCCGTCGCGTTCACCAAGCCGCACGGGAACAGACAGAACGCTCTGTGCATCGATCAGCATCGGATCGGAGGCAACCCATGAGGCGGACGTTCTGGTCAGAAGCCAATACTCGTCCGTCAACGATTCGACACCACTCGACACTTCAATCGGCACGAGATTGGAGGGAATGGAGCTGTTGGGCCTTCCTCCTTCGATGGGAAGATGTGCCAGAAAATAGATATCAACCTTCGAGACATCACCCTCGATGGGAAGTTGCCCCACACGGACGGTGACACCCATGAATCCCTGGGCTTCCAGATGAGCCTGAAGAACGGCTGCAATCGAGATCAAGGCATCCGTCTTGCACTCGACGCCACCCATCTGATTCATGGCAGCGACATCGGTTCGAATGGAAGGTTTGCCGGCTATGGCCGGAGCAAGGCCATCAGACGTCCGCCTGAGCTGGAAGCCAACGGTCTCGAGTGATTCGATGTCCGGGAGCAGACTGTGAATCTCGTCCCATGAAATTTTGAATCGACGCGCATCGATCGTATCTGCCAGAGCAGCAGAAGCCGCCCAAAGGGGTCCCATGATCACGAGGATCAGAGCCACCTTGATGGTGTTCCACGGTGTATTGGACTTGTTCAATCTCATTTTCTTGTTCAGATCCTGCCCAATGACTCCACGTGAACCCACTATGGCAACGGTTTGAATGGCTTCTTCAGCCCCTTCGGCACCATGATCGGGTTGTACAGCCTCTCCATGAGAGATCTTCCTGTCAAGAAAGGAAAAACATGAGACGGGGGGAAGCGATCCGGGTTGTCACTATTGGAAGCCCTTGAAGTGTCCCTCAGTGCGAGGTCAGCCTGTTCAGGCTGTCTTCAAACCTCTTCAAAGATCTTTCTGATTGAACTGAATTGCCTCTGGTAATGCGTCGAAAGATGGCATGAAGGGCATCTAGACGCTCCAAGGCAGTATTTACAGGGTCATCAAGCGACCCAAAGTCAGGATTGGATTCATGAACACCTTTATTATCGTCACCGCCGTATTGACTGGACCCGTGAATGTGAATTCGGATGCTTCGTTGGAAGCGTACGCGTCAGGGTCCAATGATGTTCACCGAGCGGCATTTGCCGCCTTTGATGGCCCCGCATCAGCCCTTTCGATGGGAGCCGGCGATTTACTGGGCAGTGAGATCTACAACATCGAATTGGTGGCCCGACGTGGGAGCCTCGAACAGGCTCGATTCGCTTCGGCGGAATGATCGATCCAAATTCCCTCGATCAACGGCCTGTCGAGAACTGACGATACAGCTTCTCAAGCCGCTTCCTCTCCTGACCTGATCTGACCCTGCCCTCGGCCGTCTTGATCAGGGACATGACTCTGGCAGTCCCAAATCTCTTGGCCAGCTGTGGCGCCAGCACCTCTATGTAGCTTGAGGGAAGCTTGCCTTTGACTTCGGATTCAAGAAGTAGAAGAACATCATCCGCCGAGCTGTCCGCCAGACGAGGACCCAGGAGTTGCCAAAGCATGTCCCGATCGATCTGATTCGACGAGCCGGCCAGAGGCCATGTCCGAATGAATTCCTTTGTGTCCTGCAATCTGAACAATGGTCCGAGCATGATGGCAGCCGAGGCTTGACTGGTGATGTCGTTCTGTTGTCCGAATGTCCACAGTTGTCTGGCAAGTTCATCCTGTCCCAGCAGATCCAGGGCACCCAGTGCCCGCGTGAGCTCCTGGGCATCCGGCGATTGGGTCATCTGTCTCATCGCCTGTTCGGCAGCGACCTTGAGATCGACCGATCGCTTGGATGCACCTTCTCCATCGACGGGATTCAATCGCACGCGTTTATTCAGCTCCGGGGGACCGATCGTCATGAGCGGATCGCCCAGTGTGTTGATCCGCCAAGTCTTTGAAAACGGTCCCTGGTCGTCCCACCATCTGCCCGCCACCAGGAACGGCACCAGCATCGTCAATCGTCTGGTCAACTCCGCCGGAGGCACGAAGGCACCAAGCATGGGTTCATGTGATGAACCGATGTACGCGTACACCCCATGCTCCAACCAGCGACCGCCGACCGTCTGATTGTTGCTGGGATCCTGCAACGACCAGCTGTGGATCATCTGCAGTGCCGCTGGCGAGTCGAGGATCGGGACATCATTGGTCGTGCCACGACTGTTGCCCAGGTCGAAGAAATCACGATTGCCCTTCGAGTTGATCAGGATCAGGTCCTCACTGATTCCCCCCGAGGAAAGGGATCTGAGCGTCCGAATGGAGGCATCGTTCGTCACCGTGCAGTTGAAGCCGGCGTTGTCCAGCGTCTTGGTCGCTTCCTCGAATCCATATCGGCCCCATTGACCCTCATTGGGATATCCATTGCACAACCAGGCCGAGTCCTGCTTGAGGAACAAGCTGCACATGGCGATGTAGGTCGATTCGATGCCATCACCGTTGATCCATCCAACCATGGCGTACCGCTGCCCATCAGCCGAGCGTCCCAGCAGGTCCGTGATGGCCAGGGGTTCATCGTTACCGCCTTTTCCCGCCGCCTGCACCCGGGCATCGATCGGCAGATCCATACGAGCACGTGAAGGGAGGTTGCGACAGATGGTGATGGCGTCCAGGTCATCGCCGAGTCGATCCCAGGCAAGCCCGGTCTCTTCACAACGCTTTCGAATCTGCTCCGTCAACAGGGCTGACTTCGAAGCAGAGAGAATCGTTCCAGCACCTCCGAAGGAGCCATCGAGCAATTTCAATTCCTGACCACGGCCGACCGCCAATGCCAAGGCAGCCGGCCAGGCATCGGATGTCTCCGATGTGAGCACCAGGCCCATCGGCTTGATACCAATTCTCGCCATGGCCGTCTGGAGTGTTTCATCAGGCTTCGCACCCCATGCCCGCTTCAGAATCAGCTGGCATCTTTCCATGATGCCCATGGAGGGTTTCTCGACGGCGACTCTCCTGTAGACCTTCGAAGGCTGGAAGCCCCTGATGAACATCGGTGCGAAATGATCGTCTTCGATCAGAACGGGCCATTGTCCAGCAGGCGACCAGTAGGCCATCTCATCAAGCCACGTATCCGCATCCGGTACGAGAACGACCTGATCGATCATCGGTATCTGGTTGGATCGATGGAGGGCCTTGGCACCCAGTTTCACCGGCCAGGGGACATCACCGTTTCCAGTGGTGGCGGGATCCAGGGAAGCCGAGATCAACAGAAAAAGCAGATGGGTAATCATGTTCCAAGTGTAGGGCCTCCACAGAACGTATTCTGCCTCGTCGACTGAACTCCTGATTCGTTTGCAATCAACTTTCAGTAGCCAGGAAAGAAGATGCCATGCCACCTGAATATCGAGTCGTTTCCCTCGGGACCCTGTCCACCCATCCGCTCTGGGAAGTGGACACCCCGGCCAGAACCCCTCATGCCACCACTTCGCTGGTGATGACGGACGACGCCTGCGTCCTGATCAATCCCTCGCTGCCACAGCAGATGCTCGATGCCAGACTGATGGAACGCACCCCTCACAACTGCCGGGACATCACCCATGTCTTCATGACCTCCCTCGACGTCGACCATCGCCGCGGACTCGATGCGTTCCCCCAGGCCCAGTGCCTGGCGCATGAACCCGAGCTGGCGCACACTCGAGCGAGATTGATGCAGGAATATGAAGATGCAGTGACGCATACGGATGATGAGACGGTCGCGATCTGCCAGGCTCGTCTGGATGCCATCGCGGGTGTTCAGGCGGCACCGGACCGAATCATCGAGGGTGTCGATCTGTTTCCACTGCCCGGTGTGACGCTGGGCACCTGCGGACTGCTGTTGTCGCAACCGCGAGCCACCGTGCTGATTGCCGGTGATGCCATCGCCACAGCGGAGCACATGGAACAAGGCAAGGTGCTTCCCGGATGTCATGATCTTGAAAAGGCGCACGAGTCGTTCAAGGAAGCCATCGAGATCGCGGATGTGATCATCCCCGGACGGGACAACATACTTGTCCGCTAGTCGATGACGAAAATGAGATCGGCGACTTCCGTGATAGTAGAAGCCGCCGAGTCATTCATCCGGGACAACATGTCCCTTGGAGCGAGAGAGAGGAATGGGTGCTCGACGCCATGAGACGCCGAGACCCGGTGTTTGCGCTCGGACCGGGGAGGCATTCCAGTCCAGGCTAGGTCTGTGTCAAACGAGTGAAAGACTCGTCGTACCCACATAAGATCCGATTCACTGATTCCCGATGCAATGTGAAATGTGCAAATCACCCCGTCACCCGCTTGAAAAGGGTGTTGCCGGTTCCAGCTGGTCTGATCATGTGGAAAACCCGGCCAGGTGTCTACAATCGGGACATGACCAAGACACATATCGCGATGTATGCAGGTTCATTCGACCCCATCACCAACGGACATCTGGACGTCATTCGCAGAGGTTGTCGTCTGTTCGACGAGCTCGTCGTGGGTGTCGGGCAGAACCCTGACAAGCGATGCCTCTTCTCCATCGAAGACCGTACGACCATGGCGACGCAACTCGTCGAGGAACTGTCGAAGGATTGTCCGGAGGCGAAGAAGGTCCGTGTGGAGTCCTATGAGGGATTGACGGTGGAATTCGCGAGAAGCATCGGCGCGACCGCCCTGTTGCGAGGCCTTCGCAATGCGACCGATACGGCCGCGGAGTGCCAGCTTGCACTGGCCAACCGCCATGTCGCGGACATAGAGACGGTCTTCATCCTTCCATCTCAGGAATTCGGATTCACATCATCGAGCCTGATTCGCCAGATCGTCGCGCTCGGTGGTGATCTGAAGACGCTCACGGGCGTCGTTCCACAGATGGTGATCGATCGACTGGCAGAAGTTCAGTCGGAGGCTTCCAGCAAGCTGCGAGGCCGTGAAATGGAAGGTACCTGGGGAGTGGACTGATTTCTCAGTCCTGCGAATCGGCGAGTGATTCCAGGCCGGCACTTCGAAGAACCGTCTTGAAATTGTCCGAGAAGACGAAGTTCTCCTCGGGAAAATCGAGCCCCGCCATGTTGTGATCGACATGGCTGAACATCAGATCCACATGACCGATCTGGTGCCACTCCTCGGCATCGGGTTCACGGACCGAAACCGTACCGCTCGTGGCAGCGCCTGCGTCATCGATCCGGTCGATGAGCGCGTCGTATCTGATGGTTGCGCCGGGACGAACTTCGGCATCCAGTTCAGCGCGGGCGATCTTGGCCAGGACGACCTTCTCGGTGAAATTGTTGACCGCACCCACCAGAATGCCGGCGGTCTGAGCCATGCCTTCGATCATGAGTGATGCCGGCATCACGGGTTCCGCCTGAAAACGATCATCGGCGGGAAAATGATCATGCATGTGTTCTTCGGACAGCGAGACGTTCTTGACGGCGGACATGCTTTCGCCTGCGGCGAAAGCAACGATTTGATCGATCCACATCCATCTCATGCCCAGCCGCCTTGCTGATCTCAGGAAGTCGCCGGCGTTCCGTTGAGCTTGCGTTCCACGAAGTTGACGAGCGCCTGAACAGTGATCAGGTCGGCCACTCCAGCGAGTGAGCGATCCGAATCGAAGGCGTCCACGTCGAGATGCGGCATGCGTTCACGAAGCATCGACATGCCCGAATCAGTGAACTTGCCGTCCTGTACCCATTCGGCATTGTCCATCAGGTTCTCAGGGAACAGTTCACCTTGATCGATCTTGAAGGGCGCATCGTCGGTGGAAAACGTCTTTTCAAGTCGGAACTGGATATCCAGGAAGTCGATTGATTCGGCGCCGAGATCGGCGACCAGCTTCGCTTCCAGTGTCACTTCATCCTCATCGACGCCGAGGGCTTCCTCGAGGACCTCACGCATATTCGTATAGATGTCATCTGGGCTCATGGCCATTGATCCTTCAAGTTCCTGAGTTTGGGGTCGTTGCAGATATTGCGTTCAGACCCGTATGGGTCGCATGGTAAACCGTCCTGAGATGGCTGTCTCCCCGGAGGTTGATTCTGTGTCCGAACGCAGGACGATGCCCTTGCCTTTGCAGGACCACTGGCCCTGCTCATCCTTCTTGATGGCGGTGACCTCGACCTGAAGCCTCTCACCAGGCTTGACCATGGCTCCGTACTTGACGGATTTGACCGCTCCGAGCACCAAACGGTGATTCTCGGTGTCCTGGAGCAAGGCTCTGGCAGCCTGAACAAGCGATTCCAGCATCATCACCCCGGGCAGGATGGGGAAACCGGGAAAATGGTCTCCCAGATACTCCTCAGCGGCTGAGACCTGCTTCACGGCCTTTATATGGGCCTCTCCGCGTTCCTGGATGTGATCAATCAGTTCGAATCTCATGAAATGGTCCCGGTATTGGTCTGACGGGGATGGTACCTCGCCTGAGGGAATGGGGCGATCTGAGGAGCTAGCTGGCAGTCCATCGGTGACATGGAGAGGTCTTTCCGCTATCCTTCCGGGTCTTCAGACCGTCGAGCATGTGTCCTTCGGGACCCGGCGGTAGGCCCACCATTTCCAGCAAGGATATGAGGACGTCATGGCCAGTACAGGCACCATTATTCAGGTCATCGGATCAACTTTCGACGCCCAGTTCCCAGAAAGTGATCTGCCGGACATCTACAACGCCGTTACGACGGAAGTTGAACTTGGCGATCAAAAGATCTCGCTCTACGGAGAGGTCAGCAAGCACCTTGGCGGTGGACAGGTCCGCTGCGTCGCCCTCGGTAGTACCGACGGTGTTCGACGCGGACAGCCGTGCGTCGACACGGGTGGACCAGTCACCGTTCCAGTCGGGGAAGGTGTTCTCGGACGAGTGTTCAATCTTCTGGGAGATCCAGTCGACAACCGCGGAGAGGTCAAGAGCGATACTCGCCGACCGATCCATGCACCACCTCCGAAGATCGATGATCTGAACCCCAAGACCGAGATGCTGGAAACCGGCATCAAGGTGATCGACCTTCTCTGCCCGTTCGTTCGTGGCGGCAAGATCGGTCTCTTCGGCGGTGCGGGTGTCGGCAAGACCGTCATCATCCAGGAGATGATCGCTCGTGTTGCCCGTAACTTCGGCGGATACTCCGTCTTCTGCGGTGTCGGCGAACGAACCCGTGAAGGGAACGACCTCTGGCTTGAAATGCAGGAGGCCGAGTACACCGATGCTGACGGCAACACCTCACACGTCATCGACAAGGTGGCCATGGTCTTCGGCCAGATGAACGAACCACCGGGAGCTCGTCTCCGCGTCGGTCTCTCCGGTCTCGCGATGGCCGAGGAATTCCGTGACAATTCCGGCAAGGAAACACTGATCTTCATCGACAACGTGTTCCGTTTCACCCAGGCAGGTTCGGAAGTATCGGCTCTGCTTGGCCGAATGCCTTCCGCCGTGGGTTATCAGCCGACGCTCTCCACCGAGATGGGCGAGATGCAGGAACGCATCACATCGACCAATCGCGGTGCGATCACCTCGGTTCAGGCCATCTACGTTCCCGCGGATGACTTGACCGACCCGGCTCCGGCGACCACCTTCACCCACTTGGATGCCTTCGTCGTTCTTGAACGAGGCATTGCCGAGAAGGGCATCTATCCCGCTGTGGATCCACTGGGATCCTCCTCGCGAATTCTCGACCCCCAGGTTGTCGGTGAACGACACTACGAGGTCGCCAGGAAGGTTCAGCAGATTCTTCAGCGATACAAGGACCTCCAGGACATCATCGCCATTCTCGGTGTCGATGAGCTTGCCGAGGAAGACAAGTCCGTCGTTGCACGAGCTCGTCGCATGGAACGATTCCTCAGTCAGCCCTGCTATGTGGCTGAGCAGTTCACCGGTTTCCCCGGCATCACGACACCACTCGAGGAGACGATCGATTCATTCGAGCGTCTCTGCAACGGTGAGGGTGACGATCTTCCGGAAAGCGCCTTCATGTATGTGGGCAACCTCGACGATGCGAAGCGCAAGGCCGAGGAAATGGCTGCCGCGGTTTCCTGATCGCGAGACTGAAGTTCGATACAACTAGCAAGGCGACCCGGTAACGGGTCGCCTTGTTCATTGTTTGAGTTTCAGGATGTTCAGCGACGGCGACGTCGGCCTGCCAGAACAGTCACGCCCAGAAGGCCAATGGCCGCTGGCGCTGGGACGGTTGTTTCAACGATGTTGTTGAGATAGAGGACATCAAGACCAACGGCATCAGCCAGTCCGCCCGTCAAGGTCGCCAGTCCATAGCTATAGCTGACGGTCTCGTTGCCTTCGTCATCCCAATCCCAGTTGCCACCCCACTCCATCGTGATGTGGTTTTCGCCCGGATAGAAGAACTCGAAAAACGGATCACTGTTGGGTATGAAGAATCCAAGCCCTCCCCATCCCTCAGTCCATCCATCCTCATTTTCATACTCCGAGAGCGATCCATTGATCTGCCCCGACCAATTGATTGGGGAGCCCCAGCCACCCAATGCCGGATTTCCCATGACCTGCATTTCGAGGTTGTAGCTGTTCACAGAATTGGGCATGGAGCCCATGAGATCGATGCCTTCAATCTGCATCGTGACGTCATAGGCCACCTGATCCCAGTTTGTGTCGGTATACAACGAGAACTCAACCAGGACATCAGCCTGGGTCATTCCGGTAAGACCAACACCACTCAGGGCGATTGTCATCAATGTGCATTTCATGAGTTGCCTCCTTCTATCCCTGATCTAGATCCTAATGCCCGGCATCGGGTAATCCAAAGAAATCAACATACGGATTCGACAGGATTTGCCCACAAACCACCCACGTCCCCTAGAACGATGGTTTGGTATTTGGGTAATCTGCTTGAAATCGGAAACCAACCCCTGCAAGGAGGCTTGAGATGACTCGGAAATTCTTCACTGGCACCTCGATTCTGGCTGCTTCACTGATGGCCTTCACACTCGTTGGATGTGATGATTCAAAGAAGCCAATTGATACGGATCCAGAAGCACCACAGCCACCACCGGAAAACGACGAGGTCAACTCCGCCAAGGCGACACCTGCAGCAGAACCAGTCGAGGTGGTCATGGTCGTCGAGCCCGACTTCGATACGGCGACACTTCCTGGAATCGCCAGTCGAACATGGCAGGAGACTCCTGGTGGCTCATGGTTCGCCACGGTCATGCCCGGCAGAGGACAGTCGGTCGATTCGGATACCGGAACGGTCACCGTCTCGATGTCCATGTGGACGGAGGATGGAACCGAAGTACTCACACTTCAGGAAGGTGGGCGTGATCTCGTATTGCCAATCGGCACAGACATGTTTCCCGGATGGAATGAGACACTCGCTGGCATGAAGATCGGTGAGATGAGAAAGATCGCCGTTCCATGGGAACAGACTCGTGGTGATGACGGGCAGGCGCTCATGCATACCGTCGAAGGCAGCGATGATCAGCAGATGTTGGTCGCCGACGTGAAGCTGATCGAGATCAATCCAACCGGAATGGCTCCCGATCAACCACTGGCGTCCGCGGGTTCCTGACTGAGCCGTCGGCTACCATGAGGAGCTTCGGCCTTGATCGGCCGTCCATGAAGGAGCTCCTTGATGATCAACCGATTGATTGCATCCGCCCTCTGCCCGATCCTGTGTCTCGTGCTGACAGTGGATCTGATCGGAGCGCCGCGCGTTCCGCAGACCACTGGAGAACTGCAGACCAGATACGACGCCGCCATCGATGAGGCCAATCAGGCCATCGAGGCCATCGTCGCGGTGCCCGACGACCAGCGAACGTACGAGAACACGATTCTGGCCATGGATGACATGAATGCCAGACTTGATGCGTCGATCGGAATGCTTCTGTTCATGGCCTATGTGCATCCCGATCCGGATATGCGCGATGTCTCCCGCACCGCCTATCAGGACTACAGCAACTGGTACGTCATGCTCGGCAAGCGACCGGATCTCTATGAGGCGGTCCAATCCTTCAGTTCCACCGATCCAGTGCTCGAAGGGGAACACGCCAGGCTGCTGGAATACACGTTGCGAGACTATCGACGTGCCGGCATGGAACTGACGCCCGAAGTCCGATCCGAACTCACCGAGGTCGAGAAGGAGATCAACAGACTCTCGATCGAGTTCGACAAGAACATCAGTGCCGATGAAACAGTCGTCTTCGTCACCCGTGATGAACTCAAGGGGATGCCGAAGGACTGGATCGACGGTCTCCAGCAGATCAACGGTCTGTACGTGGTCGGCATGGACACACCCACGATCGTGAGGGTTCTGGATCAGGCTCCGAACGGACAGACGCGCCAGAAGGTGTGGATGGCGAGGAAGCGGAGAGCGAAGAAGAACGTCTCCATCCTTGAAAAACTTGTTGAGCTCAGGGCCAGGCAGGCCGCGCTTCTGGGCTATGCCCACGCCTCCGACTTCGAGAACGAGGTCCGCATGTCGGGTGATGCCCAGACCGTGGCGGAATTCTACGAGCGTCTTCAGCCGATGCTGCGAGGCAAGGCGGAGAAGGACCACGCTCTTCTTCTCGAAGCGAAGCGCGCCGATGTGGGGGATCCCCGGGCGAAACTGGATCCATGGGATTTCGGCTACTACATGGAACGAATCCGGGAACGCGACTATGACGTCGATTCAACGCTCGTGAGCGAGTATTTCCCCTTCGATAAGGTCCGCGATGGTCTGTTCGAGATCACCCAGCGAATCTACGGAATCGACTACGTGTCAAAGGATGCGCCGACCGATGCGCCGCTGTGGCACGAAGACGTGGAATACTTCGAGGTGATCGATCGTGCTTCCGGGGACAAGCTCGGCGAATTCTTCATGGACATGTATCCACGTCCTGAAGACGAGAAATACGGACATGCCGCACAATGGGGTCTCGTCTCACGCAAGGCATGGACTCCCAACGCCGTCCAGACTCCTGTCGCGGCGCTGGTATGCAACTTCCCCAAGCCGACCGGTGACAAGCCGAGCCTGCTGACGCACGATCAGGCAGAGACCTTCTTCCACGAGTTTGGCCACTGCCTCCATACGATCCTCACCGAATCGGAGACGGCTCGATTCGCCGGCACGAGCGTCGAGCGAGATTTCGTCGAGGCGCCGTCCCAGATGTTCGAGGCATGGGTATGGTCGCCGGAGACCCTTCCGATGCTCAGTGGACATTATGAAACAGGCGAGCAGCTACCTCCCGACATGCTCGAGAGGATGATCGAGGCCAAGACGCTCTGCTCGGGGATGCTCGACGAGAACCAGGTCTTCTACGGCATGAGCGATCAGGCGTTCCACACGAGTGCGGATGGTGTCGTCGACACCACGCAGGTCGGCAAGGATCTCTATGAACAGTGCACGTTGTTCGATCCGGTCGATGGCACCTGGTTCCAGGCATCCTTCGGACACCTCACCGGCTATCAGGGCGGGTACTACGGCTATCTGTGGTCCAAGGTGTTCGCCAAGGACATGGAGCAGCGTTTCGAGACGCTGGGCATGCTGGATCCCGAGGCCGGCGCGTACTACCGGAAGCATGTTCTTGGCCGAGGCGGTACGGTCGATGCATCGGTGATGCTGCGGGACTATCTAGGACGCGAGCCGAGCATGGATGCCTACATTCGAAGCATCGGTCTGGATCCTGATGAGATGAAGTAGTCCAGTTTGGACTACAACCACTTTCTCCACCAGAACAGACCGAGCATTCCCAGACCGAGGAAGCAGCAGGCCGCCACGAAGACCGTGAAGGCCGATCCGCTGTCCTGTCCGGGAAGTGATTTGGTGAAGTTCATACCAAAGACGCCACTGAGGAACGAGAGCGGGATGAAGATCGTGGCGATGATCGTCAACACCTTCATCACCTCGTTCATCTTGTTGCTCATCATGTTCATATGGATGTCGAGGATGGCGGTGATGGCATCGCGATAGGTCTCGAGCATGTCCGCGATGTGGATGCAGTGATCGTAGACGTCTCGCAGGTACAGGGCGGTATCGTCTCCGATGACCGACTGGGATTCGGTCTGCAGCGACTTGAGCGACAGCAGCATCTCCCGCATCGGCCAGATTTCCCTTCGGAGAATCATCAATGAACGCTTGAAGTCATGGATGCTGATCATGTTCTCCGCGCTTGGATCATCGAGGACGCATTCATCCAGCTTCTCCAGCTGGTCGCCCATGTGCTCCAGCACGGGGAACAACTGGTCGACTGCCTGGTCGAGCAGGCAGTACATGAGAAAGTCGCCTTTGCATGAACGCAGTCTGCTGGAGGGAACCTTCAGACGATCCTGTATCCGATCGACGGTGGCTTCCTCGTATTCCTGAAAGGAGACGACCAGCTTCTTGCTGGCGAAGATGGACAGCTGCTGACTTCTCACCCTCTTCTCATGCATGCTGGGCGCCGATGCGATCACCGCCAGATAGGAATGCTTCTTGTCTTCGGTGTAGGTGTCGACCTTCGGCCTCTGGGGAATCTGGATGAGATCCTCGAGCGCAAGCGGATGAAAATGGTATCGCTCGCCAAGTGCATGGAGGAATTCGGCATCGGGGGTTCCGATGACCCGAATCCATCTGACATGACTGCACTCGGGTCTTGGTGCCGAGAAAAAGGCGTTGATGTCCGTGATGGATTGCTCGACGATTCCATCCGGCCCGTAGTCGATGCAGGTTTTTCGGCACACCGTCTTTCCAGACTGGTCGCCGGATTCCTTCGGGGGATCCTTGATCTTTTCGGGATACCCCTGGGAATGGGCGTGGTGAAGTGGTTTCTTGAGCCTGCTGATGATGCTCATGATCGTTGACCTCTATGGGAAAAACACGTCGAGTTTGATGCTGGAGGACTCACGATCTCCGGCACGCATGGAGGGTACCATCCTGCAATGAAACCAATGAGGCGACAGATCCCCAGACTCCTGATCGCCCTGGGCGTTCTTCTTCTGACCATTGGTTTGCTGATTTTCTGGCCTCAGGGCTGGTTTGATCCCGTTGGCAAGGATGATCCCGCTCGAGTTCAGCTGGGTGAGCAGGTGGAGTTCAGGCTGCTTGAGGAACTCCAGAAGATTCGACCTGACGGTGAATTCTGGCGGCTGAAAATAACGGATGAAGCCATCAACGCCTGGCTGGCGACACGGCTGCGTTCCTGGATGAATCATCAGGATGCCCCCTGGCCACAGGGATTGTCGGTTCCTCAGATCCATTTTTCCAGAAGTGGTATTGACCTGGGCATCTCGATTGAAGGCACTGCCGGTGGTTTTCCATTGATATTGGGTTTTCGACCGACTCTGACCGAGGGTCGATTCCGGCTGCAACCCGGGTGGGTCCGAATCGGTCGGCTTCCGATCCCATTTGCCAGAACTGCACTCGATTCACGGCTTGAGGATTTGATTCCGAGATTGGAGGGTCCAGTATCAACCCTCATTTCCGCCCTTCTGGACGAGGCCGCCATGGAGGCGGTGGTGCCACTGGTGGATGGTCGTTCTGTCGCCATATCCGGCTTCAGACTGGGCTCGGGATGGATGATTCTTCAGGCGGTCACCAGGCCTGCTTCCCGATGAATGTGATTCGGTGCTTGCGGGAGGCCACGTCTGTTTACTAGCATGAGCGGTTCAATGCCCAGTATCACCATCAATGGCAAGCCAGCCGACTTCGAAGAAGGGCAATCCATCCTTGAAGTCGCGCTCGAACAGGAGCAGGAGATTCCGCATTACTGCTGGCATCCCGGGCTGTCCGTGGTTGCCAACTGCCGAATCTGCCTTGCTGAAGTCTGGGCCCCCAATCCAAGAAACGACGGCAAGCTGGAGGCGATGCCCAAGCTGATGCCGACCTGTCAGACGCCGGCTCAGGACGGCCAGGTCATCTATACGGACTCTCCCAAGGCGGTCGCCAATCAGCGTTCGGTCATGGAACTGCTGCTGATCAACCATCCGGTCGACTGCCCCGTCTGCGATCAGGCTGGTGAGTGCTACCTTCAGGATTATGCCTATCGGTATGGTCGCGCAACCAGCCGTTTCGAGGAAGAGAAGATCAAGCAGCCCAAGAAGGACATCGGTCCCCATGTTCTGCTGTACGGCGATCGGTGCATCATGTGCACGCGTTGTGTCCGCTTCACCCGTGAGGTCACCGGAACCGGTGAACTGATGGTTCAGGGTCGTGGTGCCATGGAGGAGATCGATGTCTTCCCGGGCCGTGGTCTGGACAACGAACTCAGTGGCAACGTCGTCGATATCTGTCCAGTCGGGGCATTGCTCGACAAGGATTTCCTGTTCGCTCAACGTGTATGGTTCCTGACCCGTACGCCATCCATCGATGGCATAACCGCATCAGGCGACAACATCAGCGTCGAGCACAACAAGGGATCGGTGTACCGGCTCAAGCCTCGTACCAATGAATCGATCAACAAATGGTGGATCTCGGATGAGATCCGCTACGGATGGAAGTTCATCCACGATGACAATCGTCACAGAATTCCAGTGATCCGAAATCAAGATCACTTTGAAATGCCCCAGGCGGCACAGGCGTGGAATGAATCCATGGCACGTGCACTGGAAGGACTCGACTCCTCCGGTCGTCTGGCGTTGATGGTTTCACCAATGCTCTCCAGTGAGGATGCCTGGCATCTTGCCAAGCTGGCTCTGGCCATCGATCCCGAGGCGATTCTCTCGGTTGGACCAGTGCCCTTCGACGGTGAGGACAAGACATTCCCCGGTGGGTACACGATCCGTGCCGAGAAGGCTCCCAATGCCCGCGGCGTTCGTCGTGTTCTTGAAGCCCTCTCGAAGAGTGTTCTTGATTCGGCCGCGATGGAGCAGAAGCTCGCATCCGACGAATCGATCGATCGACTCGTCGTCACCGGCAACTATCCAAGCGAATGGGTGACACCGAATCTGGCAGCGGCCATCGGCCCCGATCGATTCGTGCTGCTTCTCGACACGCTTCCAAATGCACTGAAGGAACGTGCCGATGTGTTGTTGCCATCAGCCACCTGGGTCGAGAAGGCGGGCACCTTCGAAAATGCCGACGGCATTCTTCAAAGCTTCGAAAGAGCCATTCAACCTGTCGACTACTGCAAGAGCGAATCGCAGATAGCGATCGAACTGCTGGCGATGATCAATGATCAAAGACCCTCACAGTTCAATGCGGCCGTGACTCGCCAGGCAATGGCGGCTCATGCGGCCTTGGATCGATTCGTTTCCGGAGTCAGCCTTCCCAAGGTTCCGATGGCCATCGAATCGGACATGAACTTCGTGGAACTCTGATTCTCCACAGCACCGGACAAGTCAGTGGACACACCAGATGGATGAAGGGCTCCCATCGAGGCCATCCATGCAGGTAGAAGAATCAGAAGTCCAACAGCTGGCGCCATCAGGACCACCGTGAGCGCACCGCTCCTCATGGAGGGATCGACTGCCGGACTCATCGACAGATAGCCACCCACCAGCATGGTCATCGCCAGGGCGGATGTGGTCGCGATCGTCTTGCCACGAGTGGAGACGAGACAGGAGATGGGCAGCACGATGGCAAGCAGCAGTGCGGCCGAGGGGTCTCCAAGCACAAGGAGCATGATTCCAGCGGACAGCACGAGGCTCGTGTACCAGGCGACTGAAAACAGTCTCATGAACCGTGGGTGTCGAGATGGGCAGGGAAGTGCCATGTAGTTTGATTCGGTCAGGTCCACCCGGCGGCTGCGATGAACCCGCCGGAATGGGACCGATGGCCTTATTGTGGCCGGAATAATCGGAACTTCCCGTTGGAAGCCGATTCATCAACCCTGATCAAGGCCCCGATAGCTGGTTATCTCCACACCGAAATTCTCACCGACCTTCACGGCACGCCCCTTGGCGATGACGGAGGCGTTGACCATGATGTCCAGATCCTCATCGGGTCGCTTTGGAAGCTCGATGATGGACCCAGGTTGCAGGTGGGTGATCTCCTGCAACGCGGTCGATTTGGAGGCGATTCGAACCGTGATTGGAATGGGGAGCTGTTCGCTGGCGTTCTTGGGTGAGCTCATGGAGTTCTTATCGGGCAATAGGGTTGTGTAAGGTGAACTTGAGCTTCAGGAGCTCGAACCCCTCAACAACCCCTGGAGGGCCGCCATTCGGACGGCTACACCGCAGGTCACCTGATCGAGGATCAGACTTCTGGGTCCGTCGGCAACTTCAGGGTCGATTTCAATGCCTCTGTTGATCGGTCCCGGATGCAGCACCGGCACACCCTCTCGCAGTTGAGCGGCTCGATTCAGGTCGAGGCCGAACTGCCGGGTGTAGTGTTCGTCGATCACCTCGCCATCGTGACGTTCAAACTGGACCCTGAGCATCATGATGGCGTCGATTTCATGAAGGACGGCATCCAGATCATGCTCGACCCGCAGGGTGCCCGAGCCGTCTCGACCGGACACCACGAGAGATTCCATCCGATCCGGAACCAGGGAAGGTGGGCCGACGAACACGACATTCGCACCCAATGTGGTCAGACCATGAGCATTGGATCGGGCGACTCGACTGTTGGCGATGTCGCCAACGATGGCGATGGTCAATCCGTCGAGGGTCTTCTTCTGGAAATGCTCCCGCAAGGCCAGCGCATCGAGGAGTCCCTGGGTGGGATGTTCATGTCTGCCATCACCGGCATTGATCAGCGGTATGGAGACATGCTCCGAAATCAGCCGAGGTGCTCCTGATGCGGCGCATCTCATGACCATGGCATCGACGCCCATGGCCTGGATGTTCATGGCCGTATCCAGCAGACTCTCACCCTTGGCCGTGCTGGATGTGGATGCGTTGAGATCGAGTACCTCAGCCCCGATTCGCCGGGCCGCCATGGTGAAGCTCAGTTTCGTTCGAGTGCTGTTCTCGAAGAAGAGCGTTGCCACGGTACGTCCGGAAAACTCGCCGGTTCCGGAGGATCGGTTGCCGGCGATTGGAAGCAGCTCGGCGGCATCATCCAGCAGCGAGACCAGGCTGTTCCGGGAACAGCCTTCCAGTCCGAGAAGGTGACCTGTCTGATTCCAGTCCACTTGCATCTGGCGCGGAGTATATAGCAGTCGGCCCGAATGATTCTCCAGGAGGACTCAGATACCCCTGGAAGTCACCATCAGCCGGCTGTCCATGCCTGCAGCAGTATCAGGACATCGGTGACATCGACCACGAGATCGTCATTGATATCGCCGACGCAATCGCCCGTGCAACCGAAATCGGAGATCAGCAACAGGATGTCGTTCACATCCACATCGCCATCGTTGTCGAGGTCGCTTGGATTCGGCTCGGGATACAGATTGATTTCAAGGGAGTCCATGGCGACCGGTGCGCTCTTGCCACGATTGACCCAGGCGTCGTAGGCGATCTGCCCGTAGTCGATGAGCCCATCGCTGCTCAGGGCTTCCCCATCCCTGAGGAACTCCATGTATTCCTTCGAGGAGGTCTGGAAGTAGAGCGTGACCACGGCCTTCTTGGCGCCCTTGGGGATCGACATGATCGTGTCGTCCCAATGCTGACCGTCCGGATAGCTGTAGCCGACAGGAGAGGCCTGGATCGCCTGGAACCCGGCATTCGTGAAGCCCACCGGTGGAATACGATTGTCCTTGAGGATTTCATTGACGAGAACGAGGTGGAAGCTTTCGCCGGCTTCAAGACCGGTTTCGGCTGCCACCGTCTCATCGATGCCCAGCTTCATCTCGTAGATCTTCGTGTCCTGGGTGTCCAGATCAGCCGTGACGTAGTCGTATCCGCCAATCTCATCGAGAACGGCATCTTCGTTGTCATAGAAGACGGTGTTGATCCACATGCGACGACCATCGGGGAAACCGGTCGGAAGCTTGTGGCCCGACCAGTTGGTCACGGTCACGTTGAGGTTGTCGCCGACCTGACTGACCGCCATGTCGGAGGCGGCCTTGAGCATCTGGATGGTGCGGTCTATTGAATCCGCCACTCTCTGATCGGAGAGCGCCGAGTAGTCCGGGAAGTCCGGCTCGTAGAGATCATGTACGGCACCGAGTACCCAGGTGTTGCCTCCACTGAAGTGATGAAGCGGAAGACTTTCACGGTCGCCGATGTCGGGTATGTACCAGAATGCGCAGTTCGCACCGGAGGCTCGGGGCATGTGGCAGTCCTGGCAGGACTGCATCAGTCCGGTCGGATGCTGTTCGCCCCCGAATCGACCATCATCGAACTGGACACCTCCGTTGGCGAACTGGCTGGCAAGCCATTCGGAATAGGTTCGCTGTTCGGGCATCATGTCATCCGTATTCTGGGTCGGATGGGCCTGGTCGTAATCGGTGAGCGTGTAGGTGCCGTCGTTTTCACGAATGAACAGCGGGTTGCTGAGATCATGGCACGAGGCGCATTGGGAGGATTCCTGATGATGGGGCGAGTGCAGAATGCTGGCGGCGCCATGCATATTCGATGTGATGTCGTCCAGTGGTCCACGACGGGTATCCGTCGGATCGAAGATGAAGCGACCATTGCCGGGCTGATCTGGATCGGGATAGTCGCCCGAATCGATCAGGGCCTGAAGAATGAGATCGTCTTCGGTCGGATTCTCCTCGTCGGCTACAGGGTCGACGACGCGGTGACACATGTTGCAGTTGACCCCGTCGTAGTCGTCCGGATAGATGAAGTCCTCGATCGTTCCACTGGAACTTCGGCCACTACCCCATGCTGTCGGTGCATGGCATCGAATGCAGTATTCGCCACTGAGCTCAGCATCCCGATTTGATATCGCAAGAGCCGCCTGCCAGACCGGGTCGCGAGTCGACTGGCCCATCATGCTTGCGGCCCATAGATTCATCGGACCGGTTTCGATTTCAGGATTGTTGTCGTCATCGAACAGGTGGCACTGCTGACAACTGAAGCTGGCATTCCTGAACTCGTCCATGGGCTGGACGGGATCCGTGCCCGGCCGATCAGGCAATGGCTGGGTACCTGGCTGATAGAAGGCATCCGCCGTGGTGGGAATGGAAATCTGGTCATCACCGAGTGACGTTGATGACAAGATCAGGAAGGCTGCCAATGGCAACCCGATGATTGATCCTGTTTTCATCTGTGTGACACTCCTCTGAGACACCTGTGACGGACCCTTTAGACTACCTCCTGAAAGAGGTGGGTCAATGGCTGAAACCGCTTCTGGACCCCTTTGAAGCTCAACTCGGGGACACCAGCGGTGGTAGACTGACTATCGTGATCAGATCAACCCATCTTTATACGCATTCAAACCTCTTTTGGATTCATCCTTGGGCATTTCTTCTCATGGCCGTTTGTGTGGTCTCCACGGGTTGTGCCGGCGGAAAAGGTCCGGAAATGATCACAATTCAGGCTCAGGAGTACCCGACCGCCTTTGATGTCGCGGTTCAGGTCGCCCGTGAGAACGGCATGCGTCCCGCTTTTCTGGACCGTAGAGCCGGCATCATAGAGACCGAACCGGTCATCGCCGGCTCCGTTCTCGAGCCCTGGTATTCGAACAACGCGGATTTCAACCAGACCATTCGCAACACGCTGGCGAGGAATCGCTTCCGAGCCAGATTCGAGTTCACGCGTTCCGAGTTCACCCCACGCACCCAAAGCGAGGACATCCCACCCGTCGATCTGCTTGGAACGACGAATCAACAATGGGATCTGACAACCGATACGGTCCCTCTTGACCTTCGTGTATGGGTATTCGAGGAGCGTGGCCATACCGTCGGGCAACGTCGCAACACCTGGACCTTCATTGGCAACTCGAACACGTATCACGTACCTGTCAACGGTGCATGGGACGAGAATGCCGGAACGTTCTGGACGCCCACCACCCGTGACGAGCCGGCCGAAAGACGCCTGCTCGCGGAAGTCGAACAACGTCTGAAGAGCGGAAATGCACTGGCGACCGTCCCGGATGATTCTTCAGACCCGACTCCCTGAAGACTTCGATGCCCGATAACCGGTCGTTCATGGCGGATAGCCCTCCGACCTGTCCCATACACGTTTGAATTTCTTGATTCGTGCTCCACGAGGGGTACGATCAGATATCCCACGGGAGACGAGAGGATTCTCCGCACATGATGAGCTCAGGCACAATCAGACACATCACACCACTATCGATCTGCCTTCTGGCGTGCTCGGTGGCGAGTGCCGATTTTCGCGAGGTCGCCGGCTGGAATCGTCTGATCGATCGAATCGGACTCGAGAATGTTCCCGACGGAGATGGCTTGTCCATCGCCATGGTCGAGGCGCCCGATGGCGACAACTACGGTCTGAACACGAGCGATGGCAATTTCACCGCTCATACGATCATCGACCAGGGTCCCGGGAGCCTGGGCGTTTCCTCCCATGCCAACAATGTGGGCACTCGTTATTTCGGAACGCTCGAAAGCATGACCCCCGCCGCGGATCCGGTCCATCTGTACCAGGCATCCGGATGGTGTCTGGACGATTTCCTGCGTGCCAACTTCTCATCCTCGACTCCCCCGTTGTCACCACCGGGTGCAATCAAGACATGGAATCATTCCTGGATCGGTTCCTTCGGCAGCGTCAACAACGACCAGATCATTCTTCGTCGTCTTGACTACTCGGTCAATCGCGACGAGACCATCATGGCCGTCGGTGTCGACAACGATCCCGACAACGACACGCTGGCACTTCTGGACCACGCATTCAACGTCATCAGCGTTGGTCTGCGTTCGGGCAATCACGACTACTCGGATACCGATCCCTCCTATGAAGGCGGTGGCCGCATGAAGCCGCACCTCTGCGCCAAGTCGAGCCTGACGAGTTTCGCCACTCCTGTCGTGACCTCGGGCGCCGTCATGCTTGTCGAACAGATACGTTCGGATCCATCACTCCCCGCCGATGGTGAACGTCCTGAAGTCGTCAAGGCCGTCATGCTCACGGGTGCAGATCACCGGTATTCAATCGGAAACGACGCGTGGTCGAATGAACCTCTGGACACTGGTGCCAATCGTGGTCTGGCAGTCAGACCGCTGGACGATATCCAGGGTGCAGGCCAGATCGATGTGGATCGAAACCATCTCGTGATGTCCGGTGGCAAGGTTCTGGGCGGCGTCAGCCCCGGCACCACCCCCGATGCGTCGTTGCGAGGATGGGATTGGTCGTTCTGTCAGGTCGGCAACATGCGGACATGGAACTTCACGCTCAATGGAGAGGTCGAAGAGGTCTCGGTCGTGGCAACCTGGAACCGCCAGGTTCCAATCGGGTTCGGAGCCACGTGGACCCTCGGGGACTTCAATCTCGAGCTTGTTCGGCTTGATCCCGATGGAGACGGCCAGAGCATCGTCGGCAGTGGTCCGGAGGTCTTCCAGTCAGGCAACGTCAGGAGTGCCAGTACCGTCGACAATGTCGAACATCTCTACATCCGTGGTCTGTCCGCTGGCCAGTATCAGCTGCAGCTGAAGCTGGAGAATGGGGGCGGTGCCTCCAGTGCCCGTGCCGGTATCGCCTGGTACTTCAGCGATCCCGATGTGATCGAGGTTCCCGGAGACATCAATGGCGATGGCAGCGTCACGGTGGATGATCTGCTCCAGCTTCTGGCCGAGTACGGCAGCTGCACAGGCTGCTCCTCGGATCTGAATGGCGATCTGGAAACGGATGTGAACGACCTGCTCGAGCTCTTGACCTACCTCTGAGCCCGACTGGCCCCATCCGATCATCGGCCGACCTGAGGCAGTGGTCCCGGTTCAGGCGCTGACCCTCTACAATCCGGCCCATGCGTCGATCGAAAACCATTCCGTGGCTGCTGATGATCTCCCTGCTGGTCGGGTTCGGGATCTTCCTGGCCTGGCCGATCTGGCTGGTGGTCGCCACTGGATTCGAGGGTATGGATGGAGGGTTCACCCTCTATCACATCATCGAGGTGTTTCGTGATCCCGTCACCCTGCGAGGTTTGTTCAACGCCCTGTCCATCGCTGTCTGCACGACGATCCTGTGCCTGCTGATCGGCATCCCGCTGGCGATCTGTTCCGTGCGGTACGAATTCCGTGGGAAGGGATTTCTCAATGCGCTCGTTCTGGTCCCATTGATCCTGCCACCCTTCGTCGGCGCCATCGGTCTACAGCATCTTCTGGGCAAGTCAGGCGCGATCAACGCATGGTTGATCGACATGGGGTTCATCACCGAGGGCGTCGACTTCATCGGCAATGGCGGCTTCTGGGCCATCGTGTTCATCGAGGCGTTGCACCTGTATCCGATTCTCTATCTGAATGCCGTTGCTGCGTTGGCGAATCTCGATCCCGCTCTGGATGAAGCCGCAGAGAATCTCGGGGCCACATCGTGGCAGAGATTGCGTCAGATCATCCTGCCGCTGATCAGACCGGGCCTGTTCGCCGGATCAACCATCGTCTTCATCTGGTCGTTCACCGAACTGGGTACGCCACTCATGTTCGACTACCAGGAGGTGACGCCGGTACAGATCTTCAATGGTCTCAAGGAAATAGCCGATTCAAGGCAACCCTACGCCTTGACCGCGGTTCTGCTGCTGGTCGCCGTGGGCATCTATGTACTGGGCAAATTCGCGTTTGGTGGAAAGGCGTACACGATGTATGCCAAGGCCTCCATTCAATCGACGGCCAAGCGTCTTGGCGGGTTCGGCAGCACGCTGGTCTTCGGGTTCTTCGCCTTCGTGATCTTTCTGGCGATTCTGCCGCACATCAGCGTGGTGCTCACCAGCCTGTCGGTCGAAGGATCCTGGTACCGATCGATATTCCCTCAGGAATTCACGATGGGACACTATTCCCAGGCGCTTGGTCACGACCTGGCGATCGGTTCCATTCGAAACAGTCTTTTCTATTCGGTTCTGGCGGTTGCCGTGGACATCGTTCTTGGAATCTGCATCGGCTATCTGATCGTGCGCACCACCATCCCCGGCAGAGGTCTTCTCGACGCCCTCTCGATGCTTCCGCTGGCGGTCCCGGGACTTGTCATGGCATTCGGCTATGTCGCCATGTCGCTTTCATGGCCGCTTGGTAAAGGCGACCCGCTGGAGGGCCTCATCGATGTGGTCGGAGCCGATCCCAATCCCATGCTGCTGTTGGTGATCGCCTATGCGGTCAGGCGGCTGCCCTACGTCGTCAGATCAACGGTTGCAGGACTCGAGCAGACCTCCGGAGAGCTTGAGGAAGCGGCGCTCAACCTCGGCGCCGGTCGATTGCGAGCCATTCGAACCATCATTCTTCCATTGATCGTGGCCAATCTTCTGGCTGGAGCACTTCTGGCCTTCAGCTTCGCGATGCTCGAGGTCAGCGATTCGCTGATTCTGGCTCAGCGAGAAGGCGACTATCCCATCACGAAGGCCATCTATGTGCTCTTCGAACGCCTGGGTGATGGTCCATACATCGCCAGTGCCATGGGAGTCTGGGCCATGGCCCTCCTGACGGTGACGCTGGTGGGCGCATCAGTCCTGATTGGCAAGAAGATGGGTGCGATCTTCCGGGTATAACGGGCCCTCAGAGGCTCTCGTGGCATATACTGGGGTTCTTCCGGAAGACCAACCCCATGCCATACACCCTCCAACCCGCCGATGCCTACGACATCGACATCGAGACGGTCGAATACCTCGACCGCAAGGTGACCGCCGGTGATCGTTGGATCCTCAATTTCGGCCCACAGCACCCAGCCACCCACACGACTCTGAGGGTCATTCTGGAGCTGGACGGCGAGCGGGTCGTTCAGGCGACGCCGCACATTGGATATCTCCATAGCGGTTTCGAGAAGCTGGCCGAGCATCAGGACTACAACCAGTTCGTCTGTACCGCCTCGCGCATGGACTACATCGCGCCGATCGTCAACGATATCGCCTGGCACCACTCCGTCGAAAAGCTTTTCGATGTCACCCTGACACCTCGGTGCACCGTTCTGAGGACCATTCTTTCGGAACTTGGTCGGATACAGAGCCATCTGATGTGCGTTGGTGCAGCGGCCCTGGACCTGGGGGCCTTCACCGGATTCCTCTACGGATTCAACGAGCGTGAGTTCATCTACGACATCATGGACTTCCTCTCCGGCCAGCGTTTCCATCCCGACTACACCCGGGTCGGCGGAGTCATGCGGGACATTCCGGACGAGGAAATCTTCAAGAAGATGGTCCACAACTTCCTTGATGAACGCCTTCCCAAGGCCATGAAGGACATGGAGACGCTGCTCAACCGCAACAGGATCTTCGTCGATCGAGTCCAGGGCATCGGAGTCGTCTCGGAACAGGAGGCGACGGCATGGTCCCTGACCGGACCACTGGCTCGTGCATCTGGTGTTCGTCGGGATCTTCGCAAGGACAGTCCCTATCTCTGCTTCGCGGACGACTGGGATGGCCAGGGTGCGGAAGCGGTCAAGTTCGACATTCCCGTGGCCACCGATGGTGACTGCCTTTGCCGCTATCTCGTTCGACTCGAGGAGATGAGACAGAGCTCGCTGATCATCAAGCAGCTGATCGATGACATTCCCAGTGGACCGATCAACTCCAGCCCGGATGGCAAGATGCACATTCCCGAAAAGGGAGATGTGTATGGTTCCATCGAGGCGACCATTCAGCACTTCGAATTGATCATGACCAACCGTGGATGGAACGCACCGGTTGGTGAGGTCTATTCCGCAATCGAATCACCCAACGGAGAGTACGGATTCTTCATCGTCGCCAACGGCGGCAAGGATCCATGGCGTGTAAGCGTGCGTCCTCCATCATTCATCAACTTCCAGGCTTTCGCGAAGATGCTCGAAGGACATCAGCTGGCGGACTTCGTCGCCGTGCTGGGATCCGTCAATGTCATCGCCGCGGAACTGGACCGCTGATCAGGACTGGCAGGGTATTTCATGGCCTGGAAAGTAAAACAATCAGCGACGACGCAGATCGAGCGCAGGGACGAGCCCTGGCTCAACGAAGACATGAAGACGCGCTATCGCGAGATCTTCATGCCACGATACGCCACCTCGCTGGGTGCGTTGATGCCCATCTGCCACGATGTGCAGCATCGTTATGGATGGATTTCCCCGCAGGCGATGGAAGAGATCGCGACGCTGCTCGAAGTCGAACCGGCCGATGTGCTCGATACCGTGACGTTCTACGAGGAATTCCACACGGAACCCACCGGCAAGCACATCATCGGTGTCTGCCAGTCGATGACCTGTGAAGCCTGTGGTCACATGGCCATTCTCGATCATGTCCGGAACAAGTTGGGCATCGAACCCCATGAGACGACTTCGGACGGCCGTTTCACACTGTTGGCCATGGAGTGCCTAGGATCATGTGACACGGCGCCATGTGCGTTGGTCAATGAGAGACGGCACGACAACCTCACCATCGAGGGCGTCGATCGAATCATCGACGATCTGAGCAGGGCGTGATGGCGGAAAGTACCCAGAAAAAATCGATCATGAGATGCCTTGGAGAATTCACCGGCTACATAGCCAAGGGAATTCGAACCAAGGTCGACGCGCCCAGGACCGAAGAGGTCGCCCGGAGCGTCGAGGAAACTCGTGAGGGCGATGTCACACTTCGTCGAACCGTGATCGAGGAAGTCGAATATCACGGAACCACCAAGGAGGATCCATCATGTTCCTGAAGGAACCGGTTCTCTGTGAACGCATACCGACCTGGCCTTGGGCGGATCCAGCCGATCGTCACATCGTTCACTACGAGGAATTCATCCGCAAGGGTGGTTACGAGGGTCTGCGACAGGCCATCAGCATGGAACGCGGCGAGATCATCGATATCGTCAAGGATTCGATGCTTCGAGGTCGTGGTGGTGCCGGTTTCCCCTGCGGAATGAAATGGTCGTTCCTTCCTGCCCCCGATGGCGGCAGACGCTATCTGGCCATCAACTGTGATGAGGCGGAGCCGGGGACCTTCAAGGACCGTCTGCTCGTCGACTTCGATCCGCACCTGATTCTCGAGGGGATCGCCATCGCCTGCTGGGCGTGTGAACTCGATACGGCCTTCTTCTTCATCCGAGGTGAATACCACCACCAGGCTGAAGTCATGGAAGCGGCCATCAAGGAAGCCTACGAGGCCAAGATCTTCGGATCCCAGGGATTGATGGACGGCACCGTCAAGTTCGCCGTCGACTGCCATGTGCATCGCGGAGCGGGCGCCTACATCTGTGGCGAGGAAACCGGTCTTCTGGAAGCCATCGAAGGCAAGCGTGGATGGCCTCGTATCAAGCCGCCGTTTCCAGCGGTCAAGGGTCTGTTCGGTCGTCCAACCATCGTCAACAACGTCGAGACGCTTGCAGCCGTTCCACCCATCCTTCAACGGGGTGTCGACTGGTGGAAGTCCATCGGTGTCGAATCCTCCATTGGTGGTCCACCAAGCTATGGAACCAAGCTGGTAGGCGTCTCCGGTCATGTTGAACGTCCCGGCGTCTACGAAGTCGGACTCGGTGTGTCGATCCGCGATCTGGTGGAGAGCGACGACTACTGTCAGGGCATCCGTGGAGGTCGCGCATTCAAGGCGTGCATCCCCGGTGGTGTCAGCATGGGTGTCCTCGGTACGGACCAGTATGGCGCCGAACTGGACTTCGACATCGGCAAGAAATACGACCTCATGGGACTGGGTACGGCCTGTCCGGCGATCTTCGATGAGAGTACGGACATGGTGATGGTGGCCAGGAATGTGGCACGCTTCTTCAAGAACGAATCATGTGGACAGTGCACTCCCTGTCGCGAAGGTGCGCAGTGGTTGTACAAACTGCTGCTCAGGCTCGAGAGAGGCGAGGCCATGCCGGCCGATCTGGACATGATTCTGGAAATCGCCGGATCGATGGGAATCATTCCCGGCACGACGATCTGTGGACTGGCCGATGGAAACAACTGGGCTGCAAGAACCGTCGTCAACAAGTTCCGAGAGGAATTTGAATCGCGTCTGCTGGTACCTGCTTGAACCCCTTATCGATGCCTGTAGGCCCGATTCACCGTGGCTCCTGACCAATTCTCTGGATTCCGGCTTCCATAAGCCGTAATCTCTGTCTTGTCGGGGCAGTCATTCGAAGGCCCCTGGAGACTCATCAGAAGATGAATACAACCGTAAAGAGCGCCACGGATTCCACTGGCAGTGAACCGGATGAACCTGGCTCGTCTACAAGCAGCGATACCCCTCCCGAACCCGGGATGGATCGCTTCATGTGCCATCCATCAGCCGATCTCGACTTGGAGCGTGGCGATCTGTCAGCCGATGAGGCGGATCGTCTCCACCATGCCGTTGTGAATATTCTTCCACTGCTGGATCGGGAGATCGATCGAGTCGGTATCTGCATAGTCCGGGATGACCGGATGTCTCAACTTCACGCCCAATGGAAGCAGACGTCCACGACGACGGATGTCGTCACCTTCGATCTGAGTGACTCATCGGATTCACCCCTGAGAGTCGACATCGCCATCTGTCTCGATGAAGCCATGAGGCAAGCCGTCGAGCGGAGTCACGAACCCGTCGACGAACTCCTTCTCTATGTCGTCCATGGTCTGTTGCATTGCTGTGGATTCGACGATATCGATGAAACGGCATCGACCGCCATGCACATGGAGGAGGACCGTCTTCTGAGAAGCATCGGCTGGGGTGCCGTCTACGACACCGGAGATGATTCATGAGTGGTTTCCTCGTATGGTTTCTTCCGCTGTTGGCGGCGTTGTTCGCGACCTGGATGGCCGCCATCGAGCTGTCGCTCCGCAATGGTTCCAGAGGTTCGGTTGAGCGGGCATTGGATGCCAGAGGTCAACGACATCGCTGGGACCACATCGAAGCACGCCTGCCGGCGGTGATCATCTGCATTGCCCTGCTCAGAGTCGCGGCTTCGATCACGTTCCTGTGTCTTTGGACACTGGACATGTCGGGCATGCCGGGCGAGAACTTCTCGTCAACGGGCTTCTTCATCGGAGCGGGTACCGGCATCGGAATCATCTGGATCCTCACCAGCGTGCTGGCGGCGGCGATTTCCAAGTGGTCCGCCCATCCCATCGTCACGCTTGCGATGCCGTTGCTGAAGCTCTGTGCCGATCTGGGCTTCCTGCCGGGTCTGCTGGCTCGTTTCATCGACGAGGTCATCAAGCGACTCAGTGGTGCCAATCTGGTCAGGAACAACGAACAATCCGAGGCCGAAGTCGAACTGCTTCGAAGCGTCGAGCAATCACAGCGAGATGGCGGCCTTGGAGAGACGACAGCCGAGATGATCGAGAACGTGGTGGAATTCACCAGTACGGATGTCGGAGAGGTCATGACGCCTCGGACCGATATCGAGGGTATCGAGAAGACGGACGACCTTTCGGAGATCAAGGCATTCATCGGTCAGGAAGGTCATTCCAGGATTCCGGTCTACGAAGAGGATCTCGACCACATCGCGGGCATTCTGTACGTCAAGGATCTGGTTCCGTTTCTGGGCGAGGATCCCGCCACATTCCGACTCCAACCGCTGCTGAGATCGCCCATCGTCGTTCCCGAGACGAAGGTCGTCGCCGATCTTCTGGCCGACTTCCAGCAGAGCGAAGTCCACATGGCCATCGTCGTCGATGAATATGGAGGAACGGCCGGCCTGGTGACCATCGAGGATGTCCTCGAGGAGATCGTCGGTGAGATCAAGGACGAGCACGAGGGTGATGTCGAGGAGGAACCGGAACTGCGTTCAACGGCCAATGGCAGCTACGAGGTCGACGGTCGTTTCCATGTCGATGATCTCAACGAGGCGTTGGAACTGAATCTTCCCGAGGACGAGGAATACGACACCGTCGGAGGTTATCTGATGGCATGTCTGGGCCGAGTACCCGATCAGGGCGATTCATGGGATTCGGAGAATGTTCGATTGACCGCCCTGGAGACCACGGCCACGCAGGTCTCGCTCATCGGTATCGAGAAGCTCCCTCAGGCGTAGTGTTGTGTCGATTCGAGATCGACGGAACCGGTTCTTCGAGACTTGATTATCATTCAGGCACGAATTTTAATTGCTCAACTCATTCATGAGGTCAACCGCCATGCATATCGCTCTTCCTGCAACACTCGCCACACTTGTCTGCGCTTCCCTGTTTGCTGCAGCCGGTGATCAGCACCAGACTCAACAGGAGTCGGATCATGTGGTGATGTTCAACAGTGCCGGTGACGAACTCTCGCCGGAGATGCTGCGTGCCATCGCAAAAATGGCGGACGGACAGGAAGGTGTCAGTCGCATCTCGCTGGGGAACATGGGTGAGATGGTGATCGGCATGTCCATGCAGGTACATGATGAGCACGATGATGAGCACGATGATGACGAAGCGGAACACGATGGCGTGATGGAATTCGATCTCGGTGATCTGACCGATGGAAAGATGAAGGGTCACATCGTCATCGACATGAATGACATGATGTCCGGTCATCAGGATGATCATGGTGAATTCAGCAGTAATGTCGACATCCAGATGATCATGGAGGACGAGCACGGTCTTCGTGAGTTCTCCCGCAGCTACCACAACGGCAACGGTGGCCAGCACAACATGCCAGGTGACATGATCATGATGAATGCCGGTCAACTGCCGCCCGGCGTGGTGATGGGCGCCACTGGAGCCATGCCTGGATTCGCCATGGGCATGCCGGCTCCGGGGATGTCCATGCACCGCAATTCCGATCAGCTCGAGGAGTTGTTCCACAATCAATTCCAGATGATGGAGGAACTGCAACACCTTCGACATCAGGTGGATTCATTCCATGGTGATGACGAAGGGCATCGGGAAGATGATCATCATGCCCACATGGAGGAGATGATGCGTCATGCCCACGAGCTCGAGGAGCATCTCGATCGGCATCACGACGAGATGGATGATCGGGAGCGTGAGGACGTCAGGCGCGAGATCGAGCACATCCATCAAGAGATACGGCACATGGACGAAGAGGGGCACGACAACGATCATGATGACCCGTTCTTCGGCATGGCCTCCGATTTCGTCCATAAGATCGAAATGGCCGGTCATATGGCCAATGCGCTCAGCGAGCGGGAGTCCATCGCCGTGTTCTCGGTCTGGATGGCGCGACAGCATCTGGAACCGGAGGCTCGGGTGGAGATGCTCTCCCCGATGATGAAGGACGAGAGTCTGTACCTGAGTGTCCGCAATGCCGCGACCTGGGTCGTCATGGATGCATTGGGTGAGATGCACAGGCAGTCCGATGCACAGAACGCCCTCGCTGAACTGATCAGATCCAACGGAAGCAACCAGTCATCCGATTGACGAAATGAAATCAGGAATCGGATGAACCGATTTCGACCTGCTCGGTGATTTCAAGACCGAAACCGTGCAGTGCGGGATAGTCGCGTGCACGACTGACCAATAGTCGAAGCTTGGTGAGACCGAGTTCCCTCAGGAGCTGACTGCCGATTCCCAGATTCCGCGTATCCATCGGTTGGGCTCGGCCTGCCACGCCATCGCCACGTGTGAGATCGGGGCGATTGGGATCATCGTCATCCGGTCGTTGAATCTTGTGGATGCGTCCGGTGAGATCGTCACCCATGTGTTCGGGTCTGAGATACACGAGGGCGCCTCGACCTTCCTTCTGGATGGCCTTCATGGAGGCCTGGAGGAGATCACCACTGGGGTTCTCTCCGGCATGGAAGATGTCGCCCAGCACATCGCGACGATGCACTCGCACCATCACGGGATCGTCGATCTCGATCACATTGCCTCGTCCATCGAGTTGCCCGACATCACCGAGCGTGAGTGCCAGATGGGGCTGTGCGTCGATGGTGCTGTTGAACACGATCAGGTTGAAGGTTCCCCAGGGGGTATTGACTGGAGTTCCTGACTCGGGTGTCGATCGAGTGATGAGTGTCTCGTGGACCAGTCTCTGTTCGATGACCTGCTCGACACTGCACATCTTGAGCCCATGCTCCTTGCAGATCTCCTCGAGATCGGGCATTCGAGCCATTTCACCATCGGGTTTGACGATCTCGATGATGGCGGCCGCGGGTCGAAGTCCGGCCATTCGACACAGGTCGACCGATCCCTCGGTCTGTCCGGTGCGAGCCAGTACGCCGCCTTCTCTTGCATGGAGGGGGTTCAGGTGACCTGGCTTGACGAAATCGTCTGGTGTGCTGTCCGCGCTGGCGAGCAACTGGATGGTGGTTGCCCGATCGTTGGCTGAGATACCGGTGCTCACACCATGTTTGGGACTGCCATCGACACTGATCGTCAACGGTGTTCCTCGAACGGAGGTATTCGTCGAGACCTGTGGATGAAGTTCAAGTCGTTCACAATCGGTGTTGTCCATGGCGACGCACAGATAGCCACCACCGATTCGGGTCATGAAGTTGACCGTCTCGATGTCAACGAATTCGGCGGCGCAGACGAAGTCCCCTTCGTTCTCGCGACGTTCATCATCGACCAGGACGATCATTCGACCGGCCTTGAGGTCCTCCAGGATTTCCGGGATCGGGCTGAGCACAGTCCCACATTCTAGCGTCATGGGATCTATTCGCGTCCGCCGGCCAGAATGGCCACTCGGGCACTGAGCTGAACGGCCTCATAGTAGATCCAGGCAAGTGTCACCAGAAGACAGAAGCCCAGGAACCATTCGATTCGCTTGGGCGATCCCGCCTTGACATGGTCCTCGATCATCTTGAAGTCGATGATGAGCATCAAGGAGGCGACCAGCAGGACGAACACGTTGATGGCCAGTCCTATCCACATTCCAGGGCCTTCCGTGGGGGTCGTGAAGACGGAGATGAACGGTACGTAGACACCGAAGATCCAAAGGACGAACGATGCGGCGTAGGCGATGAAGATACCCAGAACCATTGTGAAGACGACCCGTTGGAACATGGGAGTCGCCTGGAGTATTCGGAAGTAGTAGAGCGTCAGCATCGAGAGGAGGATCGCCATCGTTATCACGAACGCCTGGAGTGCAACTCCTCCCGCGACGGCGTAGCCACTGCTGGCGAGCCATCGATCGATGAGCATGGTGATCACACCGAGGAAGCTGCCCTGGATCACCGCGTAGATGGGAGCAAGCACGACTGCTCGCATTGGATTTCGAACAGCGGAAAAATACAGTATCAAGGTCACAACAGCGGTTCCAAGTGACCATCCAATGAGCATTCCCTGGCTCAAGGCGATTCGCTGGGCAATCGATACACCAACGACACCACCGATGAGGGCCATGGCCGTGAGGAGAGCCGTCTTGTTCACCACCCCGTTGATCGAGGCGGTTTCCACTCCCGATATGGGGGCGAAGACTTCCTTGTGCTTGAGGGCGGGATTGCTGGATTCGTTCAGATTGAAGCCTCTGATGGCCATGGCGTGTTCTCCTGGTTGGAATATCTCCATTCTAGCACCGGTGAACTCGCATTTCTTAGCATCGCACAGGCTCTTTCGGCGCGGTAGCCTCCTTATATGAGCACTGTTAACGATCTCTGTCAGGCGATGGAACGCCTCGCACCTACCTCTCACGCCGCTGATTGGGACAACGTCGGGCTGCTGGTCGGCCAACGTACCGCCCCCTGCGGCAAGATCATGTTGACGATCGATCTCACTCGTGATGTCCTGGCCGAGGCGGTGGCGAACGATGTCGATGCCGTGCTCGCCTACCATCCGCTCATCTTCGAGCCGTTGAAGCGACTTGACGACTCCAGCGAGATCTCCCGAATTCTGCTTGGTCTGATCAGTGCGGGCATCAGCGTGTACTCGCCACATACGGCGATCGATGCCAGTCCCGATGGAATGACTGACTGGTTGGCATCCAACATCGGTACCGGCGAATCCTTGCCGCTGGAACATGCGATGGCCCATCGTCCAGGCGAAGACAACAAGCTCGTCACCTATGTACCACCCGAGAAGCTCGAAGCCGTCCGTATGGCCATGGCCGCGGCAGGTGCTGGTGTCATCGGCGACTACTCGCACTGCTCGACCTCCATCGAGAACCAGGGCACCTTCTACGGTGGTGATTCCACCTCCCCGACCAGCGGCGAGTCCGGCAAGCTGCAGCATGTCACCGAGCAGCGATTGATGATGGCGTGTTCGGATACGGT
>DEYM01000061.1 GCA_002364555.1 Phycisphaerales bacterium UBA3158
CTACCACTGAGCTACACCCGCGAGGTATTCACTTGTCGCCAGGTCGCCATCAGGCTCGCCGGCAAGTCCGACAGTTTAACAGATCCGCAGCGGATGCTGCCAACACAAGTCGGACGTGGCATTATGGCCGCTCTAGAGCCCTGAGCAAGCCCGATGCACCGAAAAACTCATTTGTCGAGCTCAATGGCGAGCTTCTTGAGCTCCATCAGGCGACTGGCAGAGAAGCCCTGATCCCAGAACCATCTCACGACGCCTTCCTTGTCCAATAATAGAAGCCGTCCATTGCGGGGATTCTCGGTCCCGGTGAACTTGGCCACCGGAGTGGCCTCCTTGCCGTAGAGCGTGATGACGATGGCCCAGTCCTCGGCCGGTATGCCGCTTCGCATGCCGTTGTCGATGACACCCTTGAACATGGAAGGGAAGAGCCCCGGAATAGTAGGGACCTCGATGACCTGGGCCGGGAACTCGACCTGGTTGAGCCCGATGGCCCAGCGGTCGAGATCGAACTGGGAGTTCTGCGAGTAACCAGCCATGTACAAGGCAGGTTTGCCGAGATACTTCGTTGGCAGTTCCACATGCTCCTTGTCGAGGTTCTCGCCAGTGGCTGTGGGGAACATCTTGCCAGTCGGGTTCTGATTCGGGTATTTGGCCATGCAGCCTCCACTGGTCAGAAGGAAGCCGACGACGACGAGAATCAACAGTACGAAAAAGGGTTGCAGACGCTCAGGCATCAGTCGGCTCCTGATTGGTTGGGAAGTGGAACAAGTTCACAGCATACCGCCTCCATATCCGGGCCAACAACATCCAAGATGACTATGCTTCTGACCATGACAAAGAGAACCTCCATCCCAGAACTCGAAGCCGGCGTTCCGGAACTGCCCGCCACCGTTGAACGCCTCGATGGCGAATACGTCCTCACCGCCAGAGCCCGAATCCCACGGCCGCTCTCCGAGGTCTTCCCGTTCTTCTCCAACGCCCGCAATCTGGCCAAGCTGACACCCGAGAACATGCACTTCACGATCCTCACCGAAGGCGAGATCGACATGAAGCCCGGAGCCATCCTCGACTACAAACTCAAGGTCAAGGGCCTGCCGGTTCGGTGGCGCACCGAGATCACCGTCTGGGAGCCACCTCATCGCTTTGCTGACTTGCAGGCCAAGGGGCCCTTCAGGCAATGGATCCACGAACATCGCTTCATCGATGAAGGCGACAGCACGCTCATGCAGGATCGGGTTCGATACAAGGTGTGGGGGGGATTCCTCGCCAACTGGCTGGTCAAGCGTGATAATGCCAAGGTGTTCGCCTACCGCAACAAGGTCATGCAGGAACTCTTTCCACCAAAGGACTCGCACTCGTGACACCCGAACTCCAGCTCGAAGTCAATCTGATCGCCCAGGCGGTCGCCACCTTCGGCATGTTCGGGGTCATCTGGCTGGTCCAGCTGTGCACCTATCCATTGCAGGTGCATGTGCCCGCCGAGGACTTCGTCGACTACCAGGCCGGACACATGCGACGCATCACCTATGTCGTTGGTCCATTGATGCTGGTGGAAGCGGGGACCGCCGCCTGGATGCTGTTCATCCCGATGAGCGACTGCGGCACGACCCTGTCATGGATCGGCATGGGGCTGGTGTTCCTCGTCTGGATCTCCACCATCGTCCTGCAGGTTCCCTGCCACTGGAAGCTCGAGAGAGGCAAGGACGATGCCGCCATCAGGAAACTGGTGGCCACCAACTGGGTCCGCACGCTCGGTTGGAGTGCCAGGGCGGTCGTTGTGGGCTGGATGCTGGTGGAAAACCTTTAGCGGCATGAGTTTATGCCATTGTTTCATTGCGGGACAGTCGGCCAGTCTCTAGACTATTTGGGCTATCGGATCACTTTCAATTCTATTTTTGTGGGGTATGAGCATGCGGCTTCTGACTGGCTTTTTCGTGGCAGGACTTCTGGCGAGCGTGTCCTTCGTTTCAACGGCATCCGCAGAAGATTGCCTGATGCCCGATACCAATCCATTCGCCCAGACGAACAGCACATTCGGATGGTTCTTTGACTACGAGAATTCCATCATCTTCAGTGAATCCCTGAGATACACCAACGTGCCTCCATTCGATGCCCAGTGGAAGAAGCTGGAGCAGATCGAGAAGAATGATCCAGTGGTCGTCGTCCGCGAGAAGCAGAACGACAACGGTACCTGGTTCACCGAATGTGTGAAGATCGAGGAACCCGTGCTTGTGACGACCTGGGCAGCGCCTCTTCTTGCCAGCGATGGATACGAGCAGCGTTTGAGCGAACTCGATGGCAATCATGAACTGCTCGCGTACATAACCGCCAACAATCAACTCAATACCCATGGAGACAATCAGAACCAGACCATCTGGTTTGCCAAGCATGGTCAGACAACCGAATTCCTGGACGAGTTCTATCAACGACAGAACTTCGACATGACTCGTGAATGCCTGAACATGTCTGAAATGAAGTCTTACTACGAGAATCTCGAAGCGTGTCAGCAGTCGATTCTCTGGGGTCTCCCGACCGTCGGTGTGCCGTACGGCTTCGGCTGGACCAGTGATGCCTATGGCCCCAATGGTCTGCCCTGGTGGAACACCAGCCTGTACGTCGGCGTCGTCGATCGCCGGGCGCTCACCCGGCCCTCCTACAACGCCACCATCATCTCCCAGCTGGAAGCGGAGGAGAACAATCAGTTTCTCCCGTCGAACAGGAAGATCGCGACAAACGACGGTGTGCCCAGCTGGGATGCGTCCAGTCAGAGCTACGCGCTTCCGATGGGCGATGTACTCAATGGGAACTCATCCACAGACGCCTACACACGCGGAGTCTGGGAGGCGTTGTGTCCCGGATACGACTGTGAGGGGAAATTCGGATTCCTTGCGTGGGACGGGTCTCGCTCGCCGTACGATCCGTTGAACGCGGCGCGTGAGGTCTTCGCCGTCGAGGGTACCTCGCTCGACGACTACTACGACGAATTTGGCGACCCAATCGAACTCATCGATATTCCAATCGAGGTCTTCAACAAGTGGTTGACCGCCTACCAGCACGACAACTGGGTGTCCGACACGCCGCCATGGTCCTCCGGTGCCGGTTTTCCCTTCGCTTCAATCGGTCTGACGGTCAACTGGATCCAGACATCGGTGAATGAACCTCTGGCACTGTCGGAATTCATACTCAAGGGTCGAGCACCCATCACATGGATCGCCAAGCGTTCCGGATCGCAGTATCTGGGGGAACGCCAGCCGGGGCAGGTCTCGTGGTGCGACTCCTGCCTGGGCGATCTCGACATGAGTGGAAGCGTCGACGTGGGGGATCTTCTGATGCTTCTGCAGGCCTACGGGCATCCGCAGCCATGCATGACCTTCGATGACACGCCATACTTCGTGTTCACCGACGAACAGCCGTCGATGAAGGATGTCGGTGTGGCTCAGATTCTTGCCTTGATCGACCACTGGGGTGAATGCAACGGTTGGCCGCCGCTCCTGGAACATCTCCGGCCAGCGGACTGCCAGTGAACATCTGAGTATGTAGACCAATCGAATGCATTGCACGCCGAGGCGGATCCGTCCGCCATCGGCGTTGCACTCATGATTCCGAGCATCGGCTTGGACAGCCGGTCATCTTCAGCAGGAACAGGCACGTCGGGAACAGGATGAAACTGGTGAGGAATCCTTCCCACGGCATGGTGGGTTCGCCCGTATTCCAGATGACGCCGATCCACGTGATGGTTCCAATCACCAGTGTGGCCAGCGACAGTACGTAGGCGAGTCTGGTCATCTTCAGCTTTCTGGTGCCATTGGCCAGGCACGTCGTCAGCAGCCCCATCATCGATGTGAAGATGATCGTGATGGCGGTGACCATGATCTTCAGCAGGATGATGCTGTCGATGCTGTCCGCAAACATGGCGAACATGGACAGGACGCATCCCGCAAGGCTGAAAACCAGAGTCGACATGAACAGAAGCCAGAAGCTTCGCCCCCAGCCCTGAAGTTCAGTCGTTGGACGAAATGGGCTGGACATGCTGTATTCGACAGGGGCGAATTGACTCATGACCAAGAAAGATCCTGAGAAGGGGTGCCTGCGCCGACTTTGGAGAACTAATCACGATTAGGCGTCATTCCAGAGGGTACAGGCCGGATAACCGGTCCCCAATCGACCGATGGGATCAGCCTGTCGTCGGGGGGGAATTGGGATGTGGGTCCAGATTCTCGTTGTCATCGGTGACGGCATTGTCCCAGCCGGGTCTGGTCTCATGCATCTTCAGGGCCGCCAGCGTCGCCAGGAACATCGCGATGAGGAACACGACCAGCGTCTGCTGATAGGTGTGGAGTGTCGAGGAGGTGTCGCTGCTGACGAACAGTCCGGGTATGAACTGGAGCAGGGCTCCCGACATGATGCCAACGGCATTCACCGAGCCGATGGCAGCGCCGGAGTAGCCTCTTGGCAACGACTCGCAGACGGCGGGAAAGACGAGGACGCCTGTTCCCAGCAGCAGTCCGTTGACGAAGAGCTGGATGACGGTGCTGGTGTAGGACTCGACCGGTGTGAAGATCACAACCGCGATGGCCAGTGTGCTTCCGATGCTGCCGACGACCATCAGCGGCTTTCGTCGACCCCACCAGTCCGCGATGAGACCTGAGATGACCGCGCCGATGCCCATGCCGATGAACATCCAGCTGTTGAGCTTCAAGGCATCGTCGCGACTGAACTTGAACGCCTCCTGGAGCGGAACGTCCCAGAGTCCGTAGAAACCAAAGACACTGGCGCAGATTCCTCCATAGAAAACCATGCCAAGCCAGACCTGTCTGGTTCGTATCAGTTCGAGGAAGGACTGTCCGATGCTGATGTGCCCCGACATCGCGGGCTGGGCATGTCCACTCGGCGATGAGCGGATGACCATCACGATCAGCAGGGCGATCACGCCACCGAGTGCCGCCAGCCACTGGGTGATGGTTCGCCACGACATCGAATGGAGCAGCTCGCCGATGCCGGCATTGCCGATGATCGCGCCGCCGCAGAACAGCAGATCGATGAGGCCCATGGCCAATGCGAACTGGGAGGGTCTGATCCAGCGGCGAGCGATGAGGCCTGCCCCTGGAAAGGCGAATCCGGCGGATACGCCCATGAACGCTCTGGAGATCACCAGGGTCCAGTAGTTGTCGAGCAGGCTGAACGACAACGTGGCCAATGAGCAGATCAAGGCTGCCGCTGACAGAAGCCATTTCAGATTATGTCGATCGAGCATCAGGCCGGCGGGTAGCTGGATCAAGGCGTAGGTGAAGAGGAAACTCGAAGCGAGCAGGCTTGATTGCGTTCCAGTAATGGACAGCTCGCTGGAGAGCGAGCCGTTGATGGCCGCATAGCTGGTCTGCAGGATCAGCTGATAGACGACGAATATCGTGGCGATGAGCCAGATCAGCCAGCCATGGAGAAATGGGGGGTTTGAATCGAGTTGCTTCAACGGGGCACCATCTGGTTCATCAGGGTAGAGGATCAGGACTATCGTCCCCGAGTCGATGAAAGTGTGAGCAGGATTGATCAGTTTGTCCCGTTCAAAGGCCTCCTGATGAGCCATCTTCCAGCCTCGCATGGCTGTGAAGAGGGGTAATTTCATCCTGTGAAGTCAATTTCGCCCCAGTACGGCACTTTAAGGAGGCTCCAAGGCCACTTGTGGCGTATTTTTCTTCCGGTGGGCGTCGGCTATTCGTTTCGGATCCGGCTCCATCGAAACCAGCGACACCTTGAGGAGAGATTCGATGTGCATTGTCGGTTCAACCAAGCTTCCGCTCATAGCCACAGTCGTCATGGCTGCTTTGATGGGTCATCTGATGTCACCATCGGCCTTCGGTGTGGAACCGGCTGATGGCGTTCAGTTGGGAGTGACTCAGGTTCGTCTCGACTGGACGGATCAGCTCGAGTCTGGAGTGCATGATGTTCAACTGGCACGAGTCGCCGGAGCCGGTGATCCGTTCGATTCCCCGATCGTCGATCAGCGAATCGACGGGGGTTCACTCCTCGTCGAGGAGGGCATCATCTTCGGTGCCAACTACCAGTGGCGAGTTCGATCCGTCGAGGACGGCGTCCCTCAGGAATGGTCGGTGCTCTCGAGCTTCTCGACCAAAGTCATTCCACTGGGCTACGAACTCTCGGTTCAGACCCAATTCGGGCAGACGGCACCTCAGCCGGGTGTGACGGTCTTCAATCATTGCAATTCAGTCGTCGGCTTCAATCTCCAAGGTGAACAGGTCCTCTTCGTCGAGACCCAGGCGAGAGTCGGTGATGTGAAGATCATTCCCGGCGGACGTCTGCTCCATGTCGGTGGCAGTCGTGCCTGGATATTGAATTTCGCGGGCGAGGTTCTCTGGGCCTCCCCTCAATCCGATGATCTCAGGGTGCATCACTGCGCATCGATGATGCCCAACGGGAACGTCATGCTGCTGTTGCGAGAGTATCGCGACATCACCCAGGATGGCGTCACGAGGGA
This sequence comes from Phycisphaerales bacterium UBA3158, assembly GCA_002364555.1. Taxonomy (GTDB): domain Bacteria; phylum Planctomycetota; class Phycisphaerae; order Phycisphaerales; family SM1A02; genus UBA1668. Next base: position 6,491 of record DEYM01000061.1, read on the forward strand.
ATGGCAGGGTGATCGCATCGTCGAGATGGACATCGACACGAACGAGATCGTCTGGGAATGGTCGACGTTCGACTACTACACGACCGATGACTACGACGAGTTCCAGACCAACCACTGGAACGACTGGACCCACGTCAACAATGCCCACTACGAACCTGCCGACAACAGCGTCTACATCTCCTGTCGCCATCTGAGTCGAATCACCAGGATCGACTACGACACCAAGGAGATCGTCTACAACCTGGGCATGGACATGCCATCGGGCGATGTCATGGTGGGAAATGATCTGTTCTCGTATCAGCATTCCCCGCAGCTGCTGCCCAACGGAAATCTGGTTCTCTTCGACAACGGCAACCGTCGTGGTGGGGTACCAGCCGGCGCAGACGCGAGGACCTATGCCGTCGAGATCGAGCTTTCGGGTTCTCCTCTCGAAGAGGCTTCCATCGTCTGGTCGTGGGAAACGCCGACCTACTGTCCATCCACGGGCGATGCCGATCGCCTCGAGAATGGAAACACGCTAGTGACAAGCACGCAATTGCTGGGCATGTATGAAGTCGACCCCCAGGGCGAGATCGCCTGGAATCTGGAGATCCTCTCACTTGAGAGTTGTGCGGGCCTTCGCCCGGGATACCGCTCGACCAGAATCCCCAA
>DEYM01000089.1:0-646 GCA_002364555.1 Phycisphaerales bacterium UBA3158
GCCTCTGAAGGGCTTTTTCTGGAGGTCCACGAAATTTGATCCATACTTGAGATCGAACAGATGGACATCTCGCCCGTAGAATCCACGGGTCGATGCAACCATTGCAGGAGCCGGACAACGTGAAGACTCGCCGCCACAGGCCTTTCATAGCAGCCATGATCATCGCCCTCTTCGGAGGCAATGCCATGGCTGCGGATGTCCAGCCTCCAGAGGATGGACTGCCTCCGCTCGATCAGGTCCAACTGGCCCAGCTGCACATGATGGCCTTGACGGCCGCCAGCGCCACTGGACCCATCGAGGCCATCGCCACGGGGACGACCAAGATTCTCGAGGCCGTTGTCCTTGAAGTTCGAGGTCGCTGCCAATGGAAGGCGGCTGAAGAGGATGCCTGGCAGAAGGCAGCGAAGGATCATCGTCTCAAGCCCGGCTCATTGATCCGAACCGGACTTCGTTCCCATCTGGCCCTGCGATGTGGTCCCAACGCGACCATCCTGGTCGACTCCAATTCACGAGTCGCCGTTCCCGCATTGGCTCAGAACGGCGAGACGCTCAGCACCATCGTCCAGGTCGAACGTGGACGCGCCGACTTCAAGGTCGATCGCGTCGGTCTGACCAACGACTTCTCCGTGGTGACACCCAGCGGCGC
>DEYM01000089.1:1037-2274 GCA_002364555.1 Phycisphaerales bacterium UBA3158
GCCAGCGTCTACGGTGCCAGATTCAATTCGATCAACGCGATCGAGATGCGCTACTACGGACAGAAGAAGGTCTGGAGTGTCTCGGGTGGCGGTGCCACCTCCAACCGAGCGAAGAATCCGACCAAGCGTGCCGTGACCAAGTCGGTCGGTGGCAAGAAGCCGATCAACAAGGCCCATTCGATGGATGCCAAGGGCTCCTCCAAGGGTGGACCACCGCCACGCGGCGTCGATGGTGGGCTTCGAGAGACGACAAGACTTGTTCTGGGCGCCGAACAGGGTGTACGCGAAGCGCAGAGACGAGAAGTCTTCCAGCAGGAATTCAAGGAAGCGGAAGCCGCCAAGGCGCCACCGCCATCGCCTCCGCCATCGGCACCAGCTCCTCCGCCTCCGCCTCCGCCACCACCACCGCCGCCGCCACCGCCGCCGCCGCCTGTTGATCCACCCGATGACCCGCAACCACCACAGGATCCGGACTTCATCATTGATCTGCCGGGATACAAGTCCTATTTCCGCGAGGTGGTGTCGCCATCTGATCGTGGCATGTTGGCGGCCGCCGTCTTCTTCGATCTGATTCCCACTAACTTCTATGCCAGCTTTGGCAACGATGTACCTCCATTCCCGGTGGCAATCGTCACTGAGGATGGCGTCAAGTTTCGTCACCAGATACCCACGCAGTTCGAGCCAGCCTTGTTCAAGCTGGTCGGCGAGGAGGTGGCCAGCAAACTCGGCGTTCGCGCCTCTCCAATCGAGGGTACCCCTCCTTCGTACAATCCAGAGCTGCCCGAGGGTGCGCCCCTCAGGACAATCGACGATCTCTATGGAAGTCTGCTGAACTCCGGCTCGACGAGATATCTCGGTTGGCTCAACGGAAATGGACCCGGTCCGATGGATCACGATCTTGATGTGGTTCTTCAAGCTGTGAATCAGTTTGCGAATCAACCTGAATTCGCCAACCAGCCTGTTCAAGTCAGGGAAGCCTTCGCGGCGTCTCTCGCCCAGAGCCTCTACAACAACGAGGCATTCACCACCTATGGCAAGGCACTCCAGCAATTCTCGCCCCCGGCCGTAGAGGTTCCATGAGCATCTTTTCCATCATCGTCGATGATGGATACTCCAGTACGATGCAGCTCGAGCCCCTCCTCCGTACACTCCATGCGTGACACGTCATGCTCCAGTACTGATCGCCTCGCTTCTGGCCGTACTGATCATCCTTCTGGTTGATCTGGCCGGACTGTTC
>DEYM01000089.1:2666-11893 GCA_002364555.1 Phycisphaerales bacterium UBA3158
ACCGGCCCCTACAGCGATCGCATCGTGCTGGTCGACATCGATGATGGATCGATCGATCGAATAGGTCGCTGGCCCTGGCCAAGAAGCTATGTCGCCGATGCGGTCAACGAACTGCATCTCGCCGGCGCCCGCACGGTCGCGTTGGACATCGAGTTCTCCAATCCACAGGACCCCACGTGGGATCCGGAGACGGGCACCTCGAGAGACGACGATGCCGCCCTTGCACAGGCTGTCAACGAAGCGACGATCCTCGCCACGGTCCTGGCAGAGGATGAACTGGAAACCAGATGGAATGATGCCGGTGGACAACCGGGCACGCTCCAGATCCTGATCACGAAACTGCAGAGCGACATCACGGCCACGCCCGAGCAACCACCAGCAGGGATGGTTCTCGACGATTCCGACCGTGATGCCTTCGCTTCGAATCAACTGCTGCTGAAGAAACGGGCGATCCAGCACGCAGTGAGAACACTGCCCAAGACTGCCTCCCTGAGGGATCTCGAGATCGAGATCGTTCCCTCGACCCGGCTGCATGGTGTCGACTATCCCGAACGACCGCTTCTCGATGCGGGGCTCAACCAGTACAGGGGCCTCTCCGCCGCCATCGCTTTTCTCAGTGAGTCACGACCGGAGGAGAGAGGATCCTCTTCGGATCGAGTACCGCTCGAGAGACTCCTCAAGCGGGCCGGCGGCATGGGCTACGTGAACATCACGCATCGAGGTCCCGATGGCGCCGTGCGTTCCATCTATCCTTCACAATCCATCGAAGGAGGAAAGATCCTCTCGCTGGGGCTGGCGGCCGTCGCCCATTATCAGGACATCCGACCCGGCGACGTGCGCATCGATGAAGACGGCATCCTGATCGGCGACGTCGAGCTGCCCGCCGATGAAGGGCGACTCTGGTTGAACTGGCCCCGAAGCGATGTCGACTGGCGTTGGCGAAATCTTCATCGAGCCGATGCGGACGATCAGGAATACACCGGACATCTCTCCATCAGCGAGATCATCGAGATCGCTCGAGCACGTCGTACGCTGGAGACACAGGCCGCCGTCCTGGCCGATCTGAGTCGCGATCTGATGAGAGTCCTGCGACAGAACCCGGACATGACCAGCGAAGACTGGCTGTCTCCAGCCATACAGTCCGAACTCGAGGAAGAGATCGCCTTCAGTCTGGATGGTGTCCAACAGGACACCGATCTTTCGACCCTGGCCGATGATCCCGAAACCCTCGAGATGCTCAAGGCCATGCAGCAGTGGCAGAGCCTCAACCTGTCGATCAGTGAAGATCAAGCCAGGCTCGAGGTCGCCTCCGGAACGCTGTCCGAACAGGTCGATGATGCACTCGTCTTCGTCGGCTGGACGGCCACTGGCGCCGCCGCCGACTTCGTCCAGACAGCCGCCGGGCCAAGAACGCCCGGCGTCCTGGTGCATGCGACTCTGGCGGACATGGTGCTCCAGGAACGAGGACTGGCCAGAGCACCGTACTGGGTCGATCCACTGGCCATTCTCGTTATTGGCCTGCTCGTGGCGCTGTTCGTCACGTTTCTGGGCCCATGGTCCTCGACCATTCTGTCCATCCTCACGGCGATCGCCTATGTGGGCATCGGTGGCCTTCTGCTTCTATGGACGGCCAATCTGCTGGTACCACTTGCCGCTCCGATACTGGCGGCGGTCTGTGCATGGGCGACTGGAACAGGCGTTCAGGCCGCCATGGCGCAACGTGACAAACGTCGAATCACGCGACAGTTCAGAGCAAGAGTCTCGGATCAACTGGTCGATGCCCTGATCGCCGATCCCGCCGCCATTTCGATGACCGGTGTCAGCCGGGAGATGACCATCTTCTTCGCCGATCTCGCCGGCTTCACGACACTGAGCGAGAACCTCGAATCCGAGCAGGTCGTTCGCATTCTCAATACGTATCTGTCCGCCTTGACATCACAGCTCGTTGAACATGGTGCCTACGTGAACAAGTTCCTCGGTGACGGGGTCATGGCCTTCTGGTCTGCCTTTCAGGAAGAGCCGGCCCAGTCGCATCTGGCCTGTGCCGCGGCGATGGCTTGTCACGAGACCGTGATCAAGCTCAATGCGCTTCACGACAAGGAGCATCCATCCATCGGTCTGCGGATGGGTATCGCGACCGGCCCGGCCATCGTCGGCGACTGCGGTGCACCACCTGATCTGAACGACTACACCGTGATCGGTGACACGGCCAACCTCGCCTCGCGTCTTGAAGGGGCCAACAAGCAGTTCGGCACCAGCGTCATGATCAATGACCGGACCCATGAACTGCTTGGCGACATGCCTGTTCGCTGTCGATGCATCGGCAACCTGCAGGTCGTCGGGCGTGAATCGGTCGTGCGATCCTGGGAAGTCGTCGGACTCGACTTCCCCCAGGAAGCCATCGATCTTTCGGCGATGCTCGATGAGGCCATGACCGGGGGCGACCAGCGAAAGGCCCGTGAGATCCTGGAGAAACTCGGCAACATCCCCGGGCAGCAGGGTTTCGTCGATCGATGGCGGCAGGTGATCGACGTACCAGCCGAGGAATTCGGCGGTCCGCTTCGGCTCATCGAGAAGTAGCTCGCTCAACGCTACCATGTCATCACGATGAGCCACCTACCAGAAGACGTCCTCTATCAGATTCTCAACGTCAGTCGACAACTCGGCGCCACGGCCGATACCCGGGCCGTCCAGGTCGGTGTCGTGAACTGCCTGCGAGATGTCCTCCAGGCCGAACGAGCCACCGTATTCGAATACGACCCCGATACGGATGAACTGGTGGCGGTTCTGGCGCATGGAACCAGCGGTGATCTGGACGAATCGTTCAGTGGCGTGAGAATTCCCGCCGGGGTCGGACTGGCTGGAACCGTCGCGCGCAACGGGGAGATGATCAACATCCCCGATGCCTACGAGGACGACCGCTTCAATCGTGAGATCGATCAGAAGACCGGTTATCGAACACGATCGCTGTTGACTGTCCCCATGACGACTACCGATGGTGACTTGATCGGCGTTGCCCAGGTCCTCAACAAGAAGCAGGGCATCTTCGAGGAACAGGATGAAGCCATCGCCGAAGCACTGGCCGCGCAGTGTGCGGTCGCCATGAGGCGGTCACGATTGATCGAGAATCGCGTTGAGCTCGAGAAGGTCCAGCGTGATCTGAAGCTGGCTCGTGAAATCCAGCAATCGACCTTCCCATCCGAATGTCCACCTCTGGATGGCTATGACTGTGCAGGCTACAGCGAGCCGGCGGAGGATACCGGTGGCGATACCTGGGACGCCGTGCCGACGGACACAGGCGCCGTCTTCCTGCTCGGTGATGCCACCGGGCATGGTGTGGGGCCGGCCATCTCCGTCACGCAGGTTCGATCCATGCTTCGCATGGCGCTGCTGCTGGGCACCGATCTCAAGCCATTGGTCGACCATCTGAACCGACAACTGGGCATGGACATGCCACCGTCGAGATTCATCACGGCCTGGTTCGGAATGCTGGATGCGACCACCCATGACCTGCATTCCATCGCCACCGGCCAGGGTCCCCTGATCCATCTCCATGCCAATGACGAGGTGGACATCCTGTCCGCCGATGCCCCACCACTGGGCATCATGCCCGATCTGATGCTGGACGATCCGATCCGTCGGCATCTGGAATCCGGCGACATGTTCTTCGTCGCCAGCGACGGATTCGCCGAAGCTGCCGAATCGAGCGGTGAAATGTTCGGCAACGATCGGATTGTCGAGATCCTTCGAGCTGGTCGTGGCCAGTCCTCCAGAGACATAATCTCGTCCATCCATTCGGCAGTGGACGCCTTCACGGGCAATCAGCCCCCTGATGACGATCGAACCAGCGTGTTGATCCACCGCCTGGCCTGAGGGAGATCGTCTGCTCCGAACGCCATCGGAGTATGATTCAGAGCCTCCGAGAACCCGTTTGATCGGGGATCTCCACGTTCTTCGATACTCGGAGGCGGATTGATCCGATCTGTAGGGTTCCACCGAACTGATTCATGGACAAGCTTCAGCTCTATCTCGACGTCGTTCCCCTGCCACTGCTGTTGATTGGCGGGTTCGTCGCGATGATGCTCTTCCTGATCGTTCCCGCGGAACGTCGGATGCATCTGATCTTCATACTCCTGCCCAGCTGGCTGGCACTCTCCAAATGTCCCGATCTCGGTTCCATCCAGGCCTTGACCAAGATCACCTCGGGAATGCTGTTCCTGCTGCTGGGACTCGCCGCCTTGCTGAGACCAGCGGCCCGACGCCGGATCCCGATGATCGCATGGGTATACATCATGGCCTCCGGCTGGCTGTTCCTCTGCATTCTGGGTGTGAGTGAACTGGTCGACACCATGGTCATCGAGTTTCAATGGGTGATGCTCGTTCTGGCAAGCATCGCGATCGTCTCGACTCTCACGGATCTCGAGGATGTCGAAAAGATCTTCTGGGCTCTTGGATTGGGCATCATCATCGCCCTGGCGATCCCCTTGTCGGCCATCGTCCTCTCACCGGGGACGGCCTTCATTGCCGGCATGAATCGATTTGCGCCATGGGGTTCACCATCGAATCTCATCGGTCTGCTCTTCGTCATCGGAGCGCCGATGCTGTTGTACATGGTCATGTCCACCACCATCAACACGTTCAAGCCGATCCTGATCGTACTGCTCATCCTATGCATTGGCATGGCGATTCTCACAGGCAGTCGCATGACCGCCTTCTCCATGATCGTCTCACTTGGGCTCATCGCGTTGCCGCTGGTGAAGCGTCCGGGTCTGCTTCTGGCGGGTGGTGCAGTCGGTGCCATCGTCCTGCCTCTGGTGCTGAGCGTGAACGAGGACGCGGCAGCCAGACTGGGTGATCTGAGTTCGTCCGGACGACTCGGCATCTGGCAAGAATACCTGATGACCAGCCTCAAGCGACCTCTGGGACTCTTCGGCAAGAGCGGTGTCTCCGTTCAACAGGATGCGGCCATCGGCATGCATCCCCATAGCTCATGGATTGAGATGCTCTACATAGGCGGATGGCCGTATCTCATCATGCTGCTGACGGTCGCCATCGTCGGTTTGAAATCCACCTGGCTCGTGTGGAAGAACCGGTACATCTATGGTGATGAGAGCAGACAGTTCCTCATTCATGTCATCGCCGCGCTCATCGCCTCGTTCTACTTCCAGAGTCTGTTCAATCAGGCCCTGTACCATCCGACGTTCACGATGTCCTTCATTGCCGTGCTGCTGACGATTCTCATCATCGCCATGGCTCAGGAGGTTCCCCAGCAGCGGATGCTCTATGAGGAATGGCTGCTCGAGGAGGAATGGGAGGACGAGGATTCCTGGGAGGACTCGGAGAATCCCGCCTCTTCCTGATCGCGAACTCCTCACCGAACACATGACAAGGGCCGACTCCCCCGAGGAGCCGGCCCTTTGTCGTCGCAGGTTTCACGCCGGTTCAGCCTGCGTTTGCCACCATCATGGTGTTCTGTCGGGAGTCGAGTTCCTCCTTGAGCTCGCTCATTCGTTCGATGACCGTGGTGGTGTCGTTGATCTGATCTCCACCATTCCAGAACATGAAGTTCTCGACACCTTCGCTGTGGAGCTTGTCGATCTGGTTGGCCAGATCTTCGATGGGAACCAGTTCCTTGTGATGAGCGGAGGAGCCGTTGAAGATCTTGAAGCTGAGCAGTGGCTGTACTTCAAGGGCGGTACCGTCGGTTCGAAGCAGTGAGCGACCCGTGTCGATGCCGACCTGCATGTAGCCTTCGATGCGGTTGTAGTGGTTGTCGCTGGCACCGAAACGCTGGTAGAGGACAGGGCAGATGACATCGATCTGATCCAGGGCACCCTGAGCTGCGGCGAAATCGTAGCCGAGCTTGCGTTCCAGTTCGGCGTTGCCGTCGGCCTTGCCGTGGGCATGGGGAGTTGGGAATCCGTAGAGACCCAGCTTGCAGCTTGGAGCCATGGTGCGAACGACGTCGATTCGCATCTTGTAGCCTTCGATGATCGCATCGAACTTCATTGGATCGTAGTCATCGGAAGCGGGATCGACGTACTTGCCCAGCTCGCGAGGATGGAAGGGTGTTTCCATGTCCAGGATGAGCAGGCCATCGTAGTCGCTGGCGAGGTCGGCCTTTCGGCTGAGGTACTTGCCGAATTCGAACTCGATCTGAGCTCGTGACGCGTTGAAGAACATCTCTTCGGTCGTGTTCTTGGACATGCCGACCGCATAACCGTGGACCATCCAGCAATCGTTCTGGACGCCGATGCTGTCGAGTGCGGAGGCTTCCTCGGAGAAGCGGCTCTGGAGGACGACGCTGACACCTGAAAGACTCGACTGGACGGTGGGACCAGCTGGGAGAAGGCCGTAGTTCGAGAGCATGACGAGCAGGTCATTGAGGTCGACGGTGCCATCTCGGTTGACATCGACGTCGCAGGCTTCTTCGGAGCAGTCGGAACCGTAGACCTCGATGACCTTGACCATGTCCTGCACGTCGACGACACCGTTGTTGTCCAGGTCGCAGTCGGCCTGGGAAGGTGTGAATGCACTGGGGAGTGTGGAAGCCTTCGAGGATCGTGTGTTGGAGGAAAAGCTCGAAGCGGCGTTGGTGGTGGTGGCGAGGGCGGGCACAAGGATAGCGGTGGCCGTAAAGACGGCGGTCATGTGGCGTGACATGGTTCTACTTTCGAATGGATTGGAGGGGCTGGAAGAGAGCGAGTCGTGTCGAGTGATGAGGGCACTCGGTACACCCCCACCTATGCGGCCCGGCTGTGTCGTGTGTGACAATTGACCAGAACTTTCGAATTCTCTTCGAACAAACTGCGAGATGGCGGTACAGGCGCGCTGAAACAGCGTCCCATTGGTGGAGATGGTCATGACGGTGCTCGGGGATGTGGTCTCAAAAGAGGCGTGATGGATTGGAATGACGCATCTGAGGGAACCGTGTGTCTGAAAACGAGTGTCACACCCGCTGAAGCGACCGGCTCCAATTCAAACATTCATAATGAAGGACCGAAAATCACCCTCAATTGAACAAAGAGGAGTGAGATGGCCACTTCATCACTCGGGCTACTCGGGCTGTTCGGGCCATGAGGCTCAAATTTGGATGATGAGAATCATCCAGTCACAATGGCACAGCCTGATTTCATGAAATGGCCAAATACCATCACACATGACAACCATGGAACACTCGCCTGTGGGATTGAATCCGTCTATGGTGGATCTCAGCACTAAGAATGGAGTGACGAGGCATGAAACCGATATACCTATATGGAACACACCACATTGGCACATGTGGCGGCATGGCCCTCCTGATCACCTTGATGGCGATGCTCTCTCCACTGAGCCATGCCCAGAACGCCAATTCGACTACACCCCCTCCAGCCAGTGACAAGATCTGGCCGAGCCTCTCGATTGGCCTTCAGGATGCTTTTCTGACGCAAAGCCTTGCAAAAGAGGGTGTTATGAACAATGCGTGGTTCATATCCCAATATGCCTATGGCATCGTCCAGGACAGAGGACCTGAAGGAGCTATCAAAAATCCCGAGCAGGATCTCCAACGCTTCATTGACCGTTCCTATGACGAGATCGAAGCCTCGATGTCGCAGTACGTGAGTCGCAATCCACAACTGGCAAGGCACACGCTGGCTACTCTCATCATCGATATCGAGTATCCGGTCCATCCAAGGCGGATGTGGAAACTTCTCGGTGGGGAAAACCACGATCAGATCACGCCCGAGTTCACGGGGGCTGTTCAAGCCTTCGCCAGGCGGTATGAGATCACCCGCAAGTTCTTTCCCAAAGCAACGCTGGCAGCCTATGGAATGGGCATTTCCGATTCACAAGGCCGGGAAAGAGATGTCGAAAAATGGCTGTTGAATGCTCAGATCCTGGCGGCCAAGATGGGCATGCTTGAAGACGTTAATGCCATTGCACCAGTGCTTTATGAGCGATTTAGCCCTGGTGATCATGCCTATAGGTACACCGACAGGGCCACTCGCCAGTGCCTTTCCAACTCTCTTCAGATCATTCAGGCCAGCCACACCCCGCTGGACATATTCGTCTTGATGAGCCTGACGATCTTCAATGCCAACTCGGAGAACACCAAGAAGCCTGCTGACCTGGATGGAATAGCCAATCGGCTGACCTATCTGCACAAATTAGGCGTCAACAGAGTCATCTTCTGGAATGGTTGGGAGAAGCTCACTGGCACCAATATTTCAGTCAAACAACGATTCCAGCAGCTCAGGCGGCTGGAAGTGGCGTTGAGAGAGAAAGAACAGAAGACAGAGGATGGCAAACCAGAAAATCCCCCCCTTGAAAAGGCTGCCCCACCAGCTGCTGATTCCAAAAAACCCTGATTGAAGGGCTTTTAGACCGCCTAACTGTGTGTCTGAATCGGATTTCAGAAAAAATCCTCATAACCGTCACACATATCACGACACCCTGAATAGTGGGGGGCGTGCCTGGCCATGTGGCTGGGATTCGAGACTCAGGCGTCACTAAGAGGGCGAGGCCTGGTCGAAGACGAATCCCCCATCAGACTGGTTCAGACACTGACATGACCGGACGTGACTGGTGGTACGAGGGCATCACCGGACACAGGATTCGAACAGTGAGGGCCGTTCGAATCAAGGAGGACAGGGGCGAAAGCCAATGCTTTCCACCGGAACAACGACCACACCCCCGGGGTGGGGATGAACGACCTCGCAGATTTCCATCTGCGGGGTCGTTTCTTGTGTCCTCATGAAGGATCCAAGCCGTGACAATCGCGGGCGGCCGCTGAATTGATGTGAAGTATGATCCCAGCCAATGTCCCGCTTGAGCGTAATCATCATCTGTCGCGATGAGGCCCAGCAGATCAAGGCCTGCCTGGAGAGCATCTCCTGGGCGGATGAGATCATCGTGGTTGATTCAGGTAGTACCGATGAGACCCGGGAGATCGCCGGGACCTACACCGCCCACGTTCATGACGTTCCCTGGAAGGGCTTTGGACCGCAGAAGAACCATGCCCTGTCGCTGGCCACTGGTGACTGGGTCTTCTCGATCGATGCCGATGAGCGGGCTGAAAAGGGAATGGAGCAGGAAGTCCGCCGGTTGATGCAGCGAAGCGAACACGTCGGTTACGAAGTCCCCCGCTGCAACTGGTTCTGCGGACGCAAGATTCGGTTCGGCGACGGGGGTGGGGATCGGGTGCTTCGATTCTTCCAGCGTGAACATGGTCGATTCACGGATGATGC
>DEYM01000081.1 GCA_002364555.1 Phycisphaerales bacterium UBA3158
GCCATGGCCAGGAGAGCGGCCCCATAGGCCGAGCCGTCCGACACGTTCACGGTGGCTACCTGCAGATCGAAGATGTCCGCAGCCATCTGTCTCCATGGCCTGCTTCGGGAGCCGCCTCCTGTGATCCTGACATGGTCGATGTTCCGATTGGTCTCGCGGATCAGATCGAGGCTGTCCTTGAGTCCGAACATGATGCCTTCAAGGACGGATCTGCCGAAGTGCGGACGAGCATGGCCTGTTGAAATCCCGGTGAAGGAGCCAGTTGCATCCGGTGCGGCGTGCGGTGTTCGCTCACCGGTCAGATACGGAAGGAAACGCAGCCCCTCGCTGCCGGGTTCCACGGTGGTGGCATCCTCCACGATCTGATCAAACGTGCTGTCTTGGGCAAATGTGTCCCGGTACCACTTCAGGCTTCCGCCTGCGCTGAGCATCACGCCCATCACGTGCCAGGTCTCTACGAGTGCATGACAGTAGGCGTGCAGTGAGCCGGTCGGGTCATGGGGGGGCGTTGGCCTGCCTGCAAACACGACGCCGGAGGTGCCGAGGTTGATCGACACGCTTGATTCATCATCGATTCCACAGCTGATGCCGCCGGCAGCTTGATCCCCTGCGCCGGCGACGACCGGAATGCCCGGCCGAAGGCCTGTGAGCGTCGCCGCTTCCGCGGTGACGTCTGCGACGATCTTCTGGGATTCCGAGACCGGTGGCAGCCATGACTTGTCCATCTGGAGTTCTTCAAGCAGCAGATCCGACCAGTCTCTTGATCCGAGATCGAGCAGGGAGGTGCCCGAGGCATCCGTGACATCGGTGGAGTGCGTCCCCGTCAGCCGTAGAAGAATGAAATCCTTTGGTAGCAGCACATGCCTGATCCTGTCATGCAGATCCGGTTCATGGTCCCTCATCCAGAGGATCTTGGGAGCGGTGAATCCCGTCATGGCGGGTTTGCCTGTGATCTCGATGAGGCGTTCCCGTCCGACGATCTCGTGGATATGGTCACACTGTGTCTGCGTACGCTGATCGTTCCAGATGATGGACGGACGTATCACCGCATCGTGCTCATCGAGGGCGACCAGCCCATGCATCTGGCCTGTGATTCCGATGGCCCCGATCAGGGAACCTTCGATGTCAGCCTCGGCAACGAGCTGCTTGATGGCTTCGCAGCAGGCCGTCCACCAGTCTTCAGGAGCCTGCTCCGACCAGCCCGGACTGGGGGTGTCACAGGGGTACCCACGGCTGGCCGATCGTTCGACCTGGCCGTCGTTCTGATTCACCAGCAGCACCCTGACGCCACCGGTGCCGATGTCGATGCCCAGTACGTAGGGTGTTGTTGGCATGGTGACTTCTGGCTCCCTGAAGGTGTACCCAGAGTACAGCCCTGCTGGTTCCATGGCAGTCCTGTAGCATGAGCACATCGAGGAGGCGCTTGAACATGTCACGACCAGTAACGATTTTCACCGGCCAGTGGGCTGATATGCCGCTGGAGAAGATGGCGGCGATTGCATCCGAAATCGGCTATGACGGGCTCGAGCTCGCCTGCTGGGGGGATCACTTCGAGGTCGACAAGGCCATGGAGGACGACGACTACTGCCAGTCCAGGATCGATCTGCTCGAGTCGCACGGCTTGAGTTGCTGGGCCATCTCCAATCATCTGGTGGGTCAGGCCGTCTGCGATCGAATCGACCATCGTCATCATCACATACTTCCAGATCGAATCTGGGGGCATGGTGATGCGGAAGGTGTCAAGGAAAGAGCCATCGAGGAGATGAAGAACACTGCTCGGGCGGCCGCTCGCCTGGGTGTGCCGGTGGTCAACGGATTCACCGGCTCGTCCATCTGGCCCGATCTGTACTTCTTCCCACCGACCCCTCCGGATCACGTCAAGCGTGGATACGACGACTTCGCGAACAGGTGGGGTCCCATCCTGGATGTCTTCAAGGAAGTCGGCGTCAAGTTCGCGCTTGAAGTCCATCCAAGTGAAATCGCATACGACATCTACACGGCCGAGGCGGCACTGGATGCCGTCGGTCATCATGAGGCATTCGGCTTCAACTTCGATCCGAGTCATCTCATCTGGCAGGGGGTCGATCCCGCTCGTTTCATCGATCGATTCCCCGATCGCATATTCCATTGCCACATGAAGGACACGCGGATTCTCCAGGATGGCGAGCGAAGCATCCTCGGATCGCACCTTCAGTTCGGTGATCCGCGTCGTGGATGGGATTTCGTCAGCGTGGGCCGTGGGGACGTGGACTTCGATCAGATCATTCGCGCCTTGAACCGCGCTGGTTATGACGGTCCACTATCGGTGGAATGGGAGGATAGCGCCATGGACAGACTTCAGGGAGCCCTCGAGAGCTGCGAATATGTGCGTGGAGTCGAAATCGTGGCACCGGGCCAGGGGTTCGAGGACGCCTATGCCTCGGATGCCGAGGCCGGTTCCTGATGAGTGGCTTCGAGCAACCGATCAGAATCGGTATGGTCGGCGGGGGCCGTGATGCGTTCATCGGTGCGGTGCACAGAATGGCCACGCGTCTCGATCAGAGCATGCAGTTGGTTGCTGGAGCGTTGTCGTCGACCAGAGATAAATCGATCGCCAGCGGACTGGATCTTGGTCTCGATGAAGAACGCTGCTATGAATCGTGGGAGCGGATGATCGCCGATGAAGCGGCGAGATCCCCCGAGGATCGCATGCAGGCACTGGTCATCGTCACGCCGAACCATGTCCACTTCCCAGTGGCCAAGGCCGCCATGGAGATGGGATTCCATGTCATCTGCGACAAGCCGCTGGCCATGAATTCAGCCCAGGCCGACGAACTGGTGGACATCCAGTCCAGGACAGGACTCGTCTTCGGCGTCACGTACAACTACACCGGATACCCGATGGTCAAGCAGGCAAGACATCTTGTCCGCAGTGGAGCCCTCGGTGAGATTCGAAAGATAATCGTGGAATACAACCAGGGATGGCTTTCGACCCCTCTCGAGGAGACTGGTCAGAAGCAGGCCGATTGGCGCACGGATCCATCCAGAGCTGGAATGGGTGGTGCCATGGGAGACATCGGTTCACATGCCGAGAATCTGGTTTCCTACGTCACCGATCTCGAGGTGACTCGCTTCAGTTCCGATCTGACGGCGCATGTCCCCGGTCGACAGCTCGATGACGACGCCTCGATGTTGCTGCAATTCGAGAATGGGGCAAGAGGGATCCTGACGGTCAGTCAGATCTGCACCGGCTGTCGCAATGATCTGCGGCTTCGAGTCTGGGGCACCCAGGGAGGGATCACCTGGCATCAGGAAACGCCCGATCGACTCGTCCAGACATCACTTGATGGCCCAGAACAGATCCATCACCGTGCCGATTCCTCGCTGTGCGATGCATCGCTGTCGGCTACTCGACTGCCTGGTGGTCATCCGGAGGCTTTCATCGAGGCGTTTGCGAACCTCTATCGTTCCATGGCCGAGGCGATACGTGCGGGTCTTGATGATGGGCAGCGATACGACTACCCGACGGTTCGCGATGGTGCTCGAGGAGTGAAGTTCATCGAACAGGTCGTTTCCAATTCAGGTGATGGATGGTCCGTGTTGAGGTGAGGTGGTCGATGATCAGGTATCTCTTGTTGATGATGACGATCTGTCCCGTTCAGACGGCCCTTGCCGACGAACTACCCTCTGTCCTGGTCTTCACCAGAATGGAGGGATTCAGACATGATTGCGTCGAGAATGGCGTCAAGGCCTTGCGTGAGTTGTCCAAGGACAGCTACCGGATCGAGGTGTCGGACGATCCCAGCGAGTTTTCCCCGGGCAATCTCTCTCGTTTCGATGCGGTCGTATTCCTCAATACGAGCGGTGATGTACTGGACGAGGGCCAGCAGTCGGCGTTCGAGTCTTTTCTGCATGACGGCGGTGGCTTCGTCGGTATCCATGCCGCGGCGGACACGGAACATGGATGGCCTTTCTATGGCCGCCTTCTGGGGGGCGCCTGGTTCAAGTCGCATCCTGAAGTCCAGAAGGCAACGGTCGTGCTAGAGGATCAGAACCACCCCTCGATCACCGGCCTTTCGAAACACTGGGACCGAGTCGACGAATGGTACGAGTTCAAGACCAACCCTCGCGAGGATGTCCATGTCGTCGCCACCATCGACGAGTCGACGTATTCGCCTCATGAACCGATGGGGGATCATCCAATCATCTGGACAGTCCCGGTGGGTAATGGAACCGCTCTGTATACCGCTGGTGGTCATACGGCGGAGAGCTTCGATGAACAGGACTTTCGAAAGCATCTCCAGCAGTCGATCCAATGGGTGATCAATGATGGTGCGATCGAACTGATACCGGCGAAAGGATTCGATGGTTGGCGTCACACGTCCAACTGGAGCAATGTGGCCGATGCGGCCATGGATTCATCGGACAACTCCTCCATCGTGATGGATGAGACTGGTGGAGGCCTGCTCGTCAGTCAGGCCGGTGATGGCAGTCATATCCAGTCGACGTCGGAGTTCGGTGATGTCGAGCTGCATCTCGAATTCATGGTTCCAGCCGGCAGCAACTCCGGTGTCTATCTGCAGGGACGATACGAACTTCAGGTGCTGGACAGCTGGGGCAAGTCGGCTCCTTCCTTCGGCGACTGTGGTGGGATCTACGAACGCTGGGATGAGGCGAGAACCCCGAAGGGGTATGAAGGCCATTCGCCGCTGGTCAACGCCTCGAGAAAGCCCGGTCACTGGCAGACATACGACATCGTCTTCCGGGCACCCCGATTCGACGAGGATGGCCAGAAGATCGCCGACGCCCGCTTCGAGAAGATCGTTCACAACGGCATCGTCATCCATGAGAACGTGGTTCTCACGGGGCCTACTCGTGGTTCATTGCCGGATCCGGATGAGGTGGCACAGGGGCCGCTGATGCTTCAGGGCGATCATGGTCCGGTTGCGTACAGGAATATTCGGATACGTCGAATCGCCGGGGATTGATCAGGCGGGGCACTCGCCGTATTCCGACAGGATCAGTAGCAGATCGTTCACGCCGACGACCGTGTCGCCATCGATGTCCTCGACACAGACGCATCCACCCCAGGCTTCGATGACCTGTAGGACATCGTTGACGTCGACGATGGAATCGGTGTTCACATCCATCTTGCAGACAGGGCAGAATTCGTTCAGGCCATTGTCCTGCCAGCCGCCCAGAATATGGTCCGGTTGACTGTTGCAGAAGTCGGACTGCTCCAGGACCGGATCGTTGCAGTCGCAGGCGCTGGCGATGGCGCCTCCGCGAAGACCGGCTGTGTTGGAATCGAAGAAGCAGTTGATGTGGAGCCCTTCGCTGTAGTTGCCATAGGCCACGCCGCCGCCGAAGACATTGGCGGTGTTGTTCGTGAAGACGCATTCCTCGATCAGGAGATCGGTGTATTCATGAAGTCGAAGTCCGCCACCATCGCCATCAGCATGATTGTTCGTGAATGTGCAGTTCCTGATCACCGGGCTGCCTTGCCAGATGCCGACGCCGCCACCGAAGTAGGCGGAATTATTCGTGATGATGCAGTTTCGTATTGTGGGACTTGCTTCGAACACGTAGATGCCGCCACCTGTGATTTCACCATTGAGGCTGCTTCCAGTGCCGCCGGTGATGGTGAATCCATCCAGAACGGAATTCGAAGTCTCACTGGCCTTGAATATCACGACGCTGCCAACTCCATTGGCATCGAGCGTGGTGGTCTGCGGTCCATCGGTTGATTCGATGGTGATCTGCTTTCCACGAAAGTCGAGTCTGCCGGGCCATGAACCGGGACCCACCTGAATGAGATCTCCATCGACGGAGGCGTTCACGGCCCCCTGTATCGAGGAGAAATCGCCAGGAACCTCATATTCGGCAGCCATCAGTGTGGATGACATCAGAAGGGCCAATAAGGTCAGTTTGGGCTGTGGCATGGAGTGGGTCCCTGGGTACATGGATGTATTCAGAAGGTGATTCGTAAAAAACGCCCCTGCGGGTCCCATTATGCCATCTTTGAGTGCAAAGACCAGAATACGGTCTCCAAAGTGGGGTTGAGAGATTCAATATGGCATAAAAACCTAATTGAAGGCCCCTGAAGGGGGTATAGAGCTTGCAAATCCCTCATTCGCGTATAGTCTCAATGAACAGGGATCCGCGCGGATAATCCATACGGACCCCTTATAGCGATACCTGTATACACCTACCCCTAGAGTGGAGAGATGGCGTTATGAATCGACGGTTCACTTGGAATCTGGCAACCTTGGCAATCGGTGCGACATTGGCAATCACTGCCAGTGCTCAGGCTCGAGACGGTGCTGAGGTTGAGGTCATTCAGGATGATGCCCAGGGCACCATCCTTCAATACGAATTTGCAGTACCGACTCTCAAGGCTGTGCGAACAGCCGATGGGCAGGCGGTCGTCGTTCGTCTCGGCGATGAAAGCATCAATGCGCCTGCCGGTGAGCCGGCAATCGCAGATGTTCGCCGATCCATCTCGATTGATGCCTCCGCAGACATGGGTGTTTCCATGGTCGCCGGAGACTTCTACGAGATCCAGGACGTCGATGTGGCCCCAAGCAAGGGACCCATCAAGCGAACCGTCAACCCTTCCGACGTTCCTTACACGTTCGGTCCGGTATACGACACCAACGGTTTCTATCCCGCCAACGTGGTGGAAGTGAGCGACCCATACATCCTCCGCAGTCAGCGTGGAGTGGTCGTCGATGTGAACCCACTTCAGTACAACCCGGTCACTCGTACACTTCGCGTGTATAGAAACATGACCGTGCGTGTCTCGCCAACGGGCCTCCAGGGCCAGAACATCCTGAGCCAGGCTGACCAGTCGAAGGTCTCCGGTTCGGCATTCCACGCCATCTACGAGAATCAGTTCCTCAACTACCAGCGTGATCTCCGCTATGACCCGATCGCCAGCGAAGGCGATCTCCTGGTCATCTGCCACGATGCCTGGATGGAGGAAATGCAGCCATTCGTCGATCACAAGAACGGCATCGGCATAGCCACCATGATGGTGGGCATCAGCGAGATCGGCAACTCAAGCACTTCGATCATGAGCTACATCGAGTCGATGTACGCCAACTCGGATCTGGTCTACATCCTGCTCGTCGGTGATGTCGCTCAGATCGCCTCCCCAACGGTCCCGCTTGAGAACGGTCGATCCGATCCAAGCTACTCGTTGATGACTGCAGACTCCTATCCGGACACGATCATCGGTCGATTCAGCGCCGAGTCGGCTGCCGATGTGGCTACCCAGGTCGAGCGTGTTCTCACATTCGAGAACGACAACTGGACTCAGGATCCCAACTACAAGCGTGCCATCGGCATCGGTTCCGC
>DEYM01000025.1 GCA_002364555.1 Phycisphaerales bacterium UBA3158
TATCGTCTCCGCTACGTACTCGATTCTCCGGCCGATCCGGAAGCTGACGAGAAGTACCCGCTTCTGGTGTGTCTGCACGGTAAAGGTGGTGGTACGCATGCCCCTCGGGCATTCGAGCAGATTGGCGGTCCTCCTTGTTTCGTGCTTGCTCCGAGTGTTCCGCCCCAGGAATTCTCATGGAGCGACATACGGAGGAATGGCCTGCCGTACGTCTTCGAACTCATCGACGATCTGCTCGAGACCGAACCGATCGATCCTGATCGCATCTATGTGACAGGCCAGTCCATGGGGGGCTTTGGAACCTTTGGGGCCGTCGCGATGCGTCCCGATTTCTTCGCGGCATCGGTGCCGGTCTGTGGTGGATGGCGAACGGATGAAGCAGCCTGCATGCACGAGGTCCCAATGTGGATCTTCCACGGTGATGCGGACAAGGTGGTGCCTGCCCAGTACTCCCGCGACATGGTCAAGGCTCTTCGTGAGGCCGGGGGTACGCCTCGATATACCGAGTACGAGGGGGTCGGTCACAATTCATGGGTCAACGCCTATGGTTCTGAGGAGCTCTGGGTCTGGTTGTTCAAGCAACGGCGAAAACCAGCTGATTCGCCTCTGGGAGTCCGGTGACTTGACCGCATCGGTCTGGGAGAAGGTCGGTAGTCGATCTCCTCGCCTCGCAGGTCCGTCTTCGGCTGCTCCCCAAAGAAAACGCCCGCTTCCGAGGAAGCGGGCGATTGTCATTGGAGGCAATGCCAGGGCTACTGGGGGTAGAGGAGCACCCGGTCATGACAGAGCATGACGACGTCATGCTTTCCATCGCCGGTCAGATCGGTGATGATCAGCTGGTTGGGCTGGTACTCGCGTCCATCGCCACCGGAGAACATCTTGGACTCGAAGATCTGGAATCCTCTGGCATGCAGCATGTCGCCCGACTTGTTGTAGGTGAAGATGTCGAAGTTCTGGTTGCCCGCATCGAGGGACACCATGTCGCCATAGCCGTCCGAGTTGATGTCTCCGACCGCCAGTTCGTGAGGGACGCTTCGATCATCCTCGCTTCGCCATGAGCCGACTTCCTCGAGTGATCGTCGATCGCCACCGAGACGCACGATGGCATAGCCATCCTTGCCCATCACGAGGACACTTGGTTCGCCGTCGCCCGTGAAGGAGCCGGTGTAGATCGGGCCAAGTGGAAAGCCATTGAGCGTCAATGTCTCCGTCTGGTTCCAGTTGCCGGATTCATCGGCTTCGAAGATCACGAGGCGATTGCCTGGTTTGTCGGCAGCGACGATGCGTTGGCCTTCGGCGGCCACGGCGACGAGCTCGGCCGTCGGATCGTCCATGTTGATCTGCTTGACAACCTGCCATCCGGCACTGGCACCGTCTTCGGGCTTCGTGTCGTATCGAACCGCTCTGACGAAATTCTTGTCGGCGATGAGCAGTTCAGGCGTGCCATCGCCATCGACATCGAAGGGAAGGGTGTTGTCTGCCGAGGCGGCGGATACGAGGCCGAACTGGCCCATCTGGTCCTTTTCGAGTTTCTCGAATCGAGCACCGTCCTCGGTTGGCTCGATGGCATGAAGCATGATCATCGGCCTGTCCTGCGTGAACAGAAGCAGATCCGTCATCCCGTCCTGGTCGGCATCCGTGGCGAGTACGGTCTCGGGGGCCTTGCTGATCTGCCCGAGCTTGATGGTCTCCATGTCGCCATCCTCCGAGATCAGATCGATCACGTAGTCACGCTTCTTGTTGGCGACAACCGCCATGTGGGGACCATTCTCGAGTTCGACCAGGTTCATGGCGACGGGCGAATAGCTCTCGCTGACAGTCAATGGTCTTGGGAACGGGACATCTTTCATGGAGAGGGGTGACCTTCCGATCACTCCTTCCTTCTCGGAGAGGACGTAGAGCTGGGCGGGTTTCTCGTCAGATGCCCGCTGCGCAGCCAGGTAGCCGATCTCGGAAAGGCTCGAGTAGGTCTGGCCTGGGAGCATGCCTCTTCCGGAGAGCTGTCGATGGACGACCACCGCATTGGCTCTCGTGTCGGTCGTGACCAGGTCGTCGAGGCCATCCTGATCGATGTCGATGATGACCTGATCCCTGTTTCGATTGCCCGGGTCCGTATAGCTGTAGACGACGAAGGAGGCTTCCCTGTCACCGGTACCCTCGGCGGATTCCGTCGCCAGGTCGTAGACCACGACTCGATGAGAGGCACGTTCGATGACGGCGATCAGCTTGTTCTTCTGTCCAGGCAGACCGATGGCCTCGAACTCGATGATGGGGGGCATTTCGAAGATCGTCTGGGGGCCGAGCATGCGTTCATCTCGATGCTTCTGACCAAACCAGATTCGGACCGGTGCGACATCATCGGGAATGATTCCGGCGATATCGATCAGTTCATCGCCGTCGTAGTCGGCGGCGACGAATGCCTGCAGTCGAGTTCCCGCCGAGAGTTTTTCAGGGGATCCCATGGATGTTCCATCGAGAGGCCAGATCGTGATCTTGCCTTCCGTTATAGAGACCATCTCGGGTCTGGCATCACCCATGACATCCAGGATCGAGAAGGCGGAGGGATTGGCCTCCAGCTTCGGGATGGTTCGACGGGCGGATACCTTGAAGCTGCCGGGCGCGTCCTGTTCAAGGAAGACGATGCGATCATTCTTGGAGGCGGCATAGATGAGATCCAGGTCTCCGTCGCCATCGAAGTCATATGAGTTGATCGCGGAGATCTCATGGGCGACACCTATGGATTCGCGTTCGAACATCCAGTGATCGGGGAGTTCGTTGACACGATCGGCGGCTTTTATGGGTGCGTCCTTCTTGGCGTCGGCCTTCTGATACAGAAGATCGATTCGACTGTCTCGGTTGTTGACGACGATCAGATCCTTGAGTCCGTCATCATTCATGTCCTCGACCAGCATGGGGCCCGGCCGATTTCCAATCGAGATGATCTCGAGTCCTTCGAAGCCGAAGTGGTTCCCGAGCGGAGTGGTGGCCTGGGTCGAAGCGAAGCCTGCCAGGATGATCGAGGCGGTGAGAACACTGATGGGAAGAGTCCGGGTTGGCATCTGCTTGGCTCCTTGGGCGGTCATTCCGAATAAGGTTGATGCGGCATCGTAGCACCCAGCGAGGATGGCATCTCCTGCCGTGGTGATTCCGCCTCCCAAATGCCGGACAGGCCCTATACTTGGTGGCTCACATGGAAGCTCATTGGAAGGACCTCATCCCATGCGGATTCTCAAATCACTGTTCGTCGCCGTCTCAATCCTGTCGATGCCGTACCTGGTTTCGGCCGATGTGATCACGCTCGAGGGTGGTGATCAGATCCATGGAGATGTGATCGGAAACGATGATTCCAGTCTCTGGGTCAAGGTCGGCTCGCAGGTCGTCCAGGTCAAGCGAAGTCAGATCTCCGAGCACAAGGTCGCGAACCCGGATGAGGCGGACACGGTCATCAGGCGTTTTCTCTACCACACCAAGGAAGACCCCACGGAACTGACCATCGAGCAGCAGGCCAACAAGGTCAAGCCGAGTGTCATCAAGGTCCAGACTCCGGCGGGTCTCGGTTCAGGGGTGATCATCAACGAAGATGGCTATGCCATCACCAATGCCCATGTGATTCAGGGCGAGACGGACCTTCGAACCACCATCTGGCTTCCCACGGAGGATGGCAAGGCTCGACGAACGACGCTCGAGGACATCGAGATCGTCGCGGTGAACAACCATCTGGATCTGGCCCTTCTGAGGCTGAAGCATCCAACTCGTGATGCATTTCCCTATTCGCCTCTGGAATCCTGGGAAGGCATCGTCGTCGGTCAGCCGGTCTTCGCC
>DEYM01000009.1 GCA_002364555.1 Phycisphaerales bacterium UBA3158
CAGGCCGTCGTCGATGCGGTACGTTCGGATTCCCATGAGGACTACGATGTCGAAGCCATTCTCGCGGATGTCGAGGAGGATGAGGTCCAGGTCATAGAGCAGTCCACCGAGGACGAGGAGGAGGATGCCGAATCCTCTCCGGTCGTTCGATATGTCAATCACCTGATCCAGACAGCCGTCAAGGAAGGCGCTTCCGACATTCACATCGAGCCATCCGAGAAGGCTCTCAAGGTACGCCTTCGGATCGACGGTGTCCTCTATGAGATGATGAATCCGCCCAGGAAGATGTTCGCTTCGATCACCTCAAGGCTGAAGATCATGGCACATCTGGATATCGCCGAACGACGACTTCCCCAGGATGGTCGCATACGAGTCACCGTCATGGGCCGACAGCTCGATCTACGGGTGTCGACCATACCGACACCACATGGTGAGAAGACCGTGATGCGTGTGCTCGACAACAGATCCATCAACGTCAAGTTGAATGACCTCGGGTTCACCGACGACACCCTGTCCGCCTGGCAAAGACAGATCGATCGACCACATGGTGTCGTTCTGGTGACGGGCCCGACTGGTTCCGGAAAGACGACCACACTCTACGCCTCGCTTCAACAGATGGAAACGAGTCGGTTGAACGTGTCCACCGTGGAGGACCCCGTCGAGTATCAACTCAACGGCATCACCCAGATACAGACGCACGAACGTATCGGACTGACCTTCGCGGCATCGCTGAGATCACTACTTCGACAGGATCCCGATATCGTGATGGTCGGTGAGATTCGTGATCATGAAACCGCGACGATCGCGATACAGGCGGCCCTGACGGGCCATCTCGTGCTGTCCACGCTGCATACCAACGATGCGCCTTCATCCATAACCCGACTCATCAACATCGGGATCGAGCCTTTTCTCGTCTCAGGAGCCGTCAACGGCGTCCTGGCGCAGAGGCTGGTCCGGAAGATCTGTTCTGAATGCAGACGCGAGATCGATATGACTCAGGAGGCCAGAGACGTCCTCGAGGCGCATGAGCTCAGATGCGATCAACTCTGGGATGGCAAAGGTTGTCCGAGTTGCCGGGAATCGGGCTATTCAGGACGACTGGGTATCTACGAGATGCTCGAAGTGAGCGATGTGCTTCGTGATCGGATCGCTGGCAGTCCATCCGTCACTGAGTTCCGGAATCTCTGTTGTGAACAGGGCATGCGAACGCTGCGTCAGGACGCACTGAGCAAGATGACCGATGGCCAGACGACTCTGCAGGAGGTCCTTCGCGTCACCGACGGGAACTGATCCCTTCCCGCTCGCAATGAAGATGAATCCGCCGGACACCACCGACCAGACGATGATCGCGCAGAACATCTTCGCCGTGGTACCCAGGATTCGACCCAGTGACGCCCCCATTGCAGGCTTGATGGAATCACCGACATCCTTGGCCTTCTCGCCGGTGGTCTCACCGATGACGGCTCCAATGAAGGTACCGATGATGGAGCCCAGCAATGTACCGACGATCGGTATCGGAATCAGGAACGAGCCGGCGATGGCGCCGCCGATCCCCCCGATGAACGCACCGATCATTCCTCGCTTGGTTCCTCCACCGGCCTTGGTGCCCGCAGCTCCGGCCAGTCCCTCGACGACTTCTCCGATGACGGCCAGAACCAGTCCTATTCCAAGCGCCCACCAACCCCATGCGAAGGGATGATCCCCTCCAATCACATGCTCCATGAGCAACTGGGCACCGAGACCCAGTGCCAGCATGACCCATGTGCCGGGTAGTTGCATGATCACCAGGAACAGGCAGCCCAGTCCCAGAAGAATGAACAGTATCGAGATCAGCCAGATCATTTTCGGTCTCCTCGGTTGAGGACGAAGATGTCCTCCAACGATTTTCGTTCTATGTTGGGGACAGTCGTATCGGGATCAGGCCAACCCATCGGAATGAGCATGTAGGGCCTTTCATACTCTGGACGATCCAGTATGCGAGCCAGGAACTTCATCGGACTGGGGGTATGCGTCAGTGTTGCCAGGCCAGCCTGCTGTGCGGCGGCCAGCAGCATACCGACGGCGATGCCCACGGACTCGTTCACGTAGTACACCTGATCCGAAGGCACCCCTTCTCGATCATCCTTCATCATCTTGAAGACCACGATCAGCCACGGAGCCTCTTCCAGAAACGGCTTGTGCTCATCCGTTCCGATCAACTGCAGATCCTTGAGCCAGTCGGCACCGGCACGGGATTTGTAGAAGAGACGCTCTTCCTCTTCGGCGCCTTCACGGATCTCCTTCTTCAAATCCGGATCATCGATGGCGACGAATCTCCATGGCTGCTTGTTGGCGCCACTCGGCGCCGTACCCGCCGTGGCGATGATCGATTCGATCAGTGCACGATCAACCGGCTCGTTCGAGAACGTTCGAATCGAACGCCTGCGGCTCATCGTCTCGTGGAATGCCTCGAGAGCCGCCAGTGGATCTTCCGGCTTCCAATGGTCATGGGGAATATGGGATGGGACTGATGGCATTGACATCAGGATACGTCGTGATGACGTGCTATGCTTTTCACGGCAGATCGATGTCCAAGGAGATTAACTCGTGAGACTGCGACAGCTGATGCAAATGACAGTCGCCACCATGGTTGTCATTCACTCTCCGTTTGTCCAAGCAGACGAAACGGCGGATCAGTATCTCGAGATGCTCGAAGATCTCGATCAGCTCATGACCGAGGGCATGGACAGGCAAGGTGAGATTCTCCTCGCATCCCTTCGGCCACCAGACTGCTTCGAACCCCTCTTCGATCAATCGTCGAAGATGGTTCGACGATTGAAAAAGCTGCTTGAGTCTGAATCATGCCAGTGGGATATTGAGATTCTGGACGATCTGAATACCGACATGTCCCATCTGAGCATCCTGAGATCATGTGCCAGGCTTCTGGAAGCCCATGCCAAAAGAGCCATGTCGATCAAGGATCCGAATGAGACCACCGAGTGCATCGAGCATGTGTACAGGCTGGTCAACCATGTAGGGCCTGACAGTCTGATCAGCTCGCTCATCAGTGTGAGTTTCCTGGATATGGGTGATGAACTGCTCGAAGAGGCGCAATCGAGGTCCCTGATTTCACAACAGGGTGCCGAGAAGATCCTTCGAGCCATTCGGGTTCTGGATCTCGAGGACCCCACTCGTTTCATCGAGGGCCTTCGATCCGAGCAGAGAATGACCCGGTCGATGATGCAGGAGGTGCTCGACCAGGTTTCGGAGGAGTACCAGATGGTCATCGAGAAGGAACTGGCCCGATACTGGGAGGCTGTATTCGAACTCTGGAGTCAGAGAGAGACGGAGTCCACAGCGAAGCGGATCCAGGAACTGGACGGTGCGATCGAGGCTGGTGAATACGGACAATTCGTGAAACTGATCGGCATATCCATGGAGACGGTCTTCAGTCGCATACTCGAGTCCAACAGGGCATTGGCAGACCGCATTTCCTCTCTGGAATCGACGGTCGCCGGAGATCCGGTTCAAGCCGAGATGACCAACGCGGCGGTGCTCTATGCGAGGGCGCTCGAGTTGATCCATACACATGAT
>DEYM01000160.1:0-1696 GCA_002364555.1 Phycisphaerales bacterium UBA3158
CAGGCTTGGGACCCCGGTGGGGCCAAGTTTTTCAAGGGTCGACTGCTTTTTCAAAGCGGAAGGAAGTTGATCGAAATTGGCTGACATGGTGTCTCGAGATTGACGGGAGCCGAAGCCAGAGCGATGCTCTCAAGAATGCTTCAGATCATTTCAGGTAACTATAGATCCAGGCGACTTCAAACGCCTGCGGACAGCTCGACCACAAGGCCCTATGCCCATCGGGTCAAGGAGTCCGTCTTCAACATTCTCAGAGGGCGTATCGAGGGAGGGCAGATCCTCGACCTCTTCGCCGGCGTCGGGACCATGGGACTCGAGGCGGCCAGCCGAGGAGCCAGTCAGGTGCTCATGGTCGAGCAGGATCGTGGCATCTACCAGCTGCTCAAGTCCAACGTCGAGGAGCTCGGTTGCGGTGACGAAGTAGAGACGCTCTGCGGCGACGCGCTCGGCTCGGTGTCGATCCTCAGATCACCTCGACCGCTCAATGTCGTTTTCGTCGATCCTCCATTCAGAATGATGCAGGAGGAGGCGACTCGTCTGAGAGTGCTGGCTCAGGTTGAACGAGTGGCACCACTGCTCGCGGATGACGGGTTCATCGTCGTCAGGAGTCCGGGGGGGACCGGGCCGGACGAGCTTCGTGTGCCCGGACTCGTCGGCCCGGAGGTCAGGAACTACGGCAGCAATCATCAGGTTCTGCTCTACGGTCTTCACGCCGAAGAGGAGATCGGAGACGAGGCGTGAACGAGCGTGGCGAAGGGAATCTCGAGAAGGCTGCCGCCGAGGTGGCGGCTTCGCTCCAGGCGGAAGGCCATGACGCACTCTTTGCCGGTGGTTGCGTGCGGGATCGAATGCTCGGACTTGAACCCGATGACTACGACATTGCCACGTCAGCTTCTCCAGAAGAAGTGCTGAAGGTCTTTCCCCGAGCGATTGGTGTTGGAGAATTCTTCGGAGTGATGCTCGTACACAGCCGGTCATGGCCCATTCAGGTAGCCACGTTCAGGACAGAGGGCCCTTATTCGGACCATCGTCGACCGGATCATGTGTCAGCAGCCACGCTTGAGGAGGATGCCGCACGGCGTGATTTCACCATCAACGGCATGTATTGGGATCCGACCTCCAGTCGGCTGATTGATCTCCATGGCGGAGAAGCGGACCTTCGAAACAAGGTCATCCGTGCCATCGGCGATCCCGAGGATCGTCTTCGTGAAGATCATCTGAGGATGCTTCGAGCGGTCAGATTCGCTTCTCGCCTTGGCTTTGACATCGACAACGATACCCAGTCAGTCGTCAGATCCCAGGCAAGTCGGCTCGAGGGCATATCGCGTGAACGGATCGGCGAAGAGGTTCGTCGCATGCTGCTGGATCGAAACAGGTCGTCTGCCGCATCGCTGTTGTCGAATCTTGGATTGAATGAGGTGGTCCTGGGAAGACCATTCGAAACAAAGTCGTATCGTTATCTCGAATCGCTGCCCAATGAGCTGCCGCGAGAGGACTACGGGATCGTGCTTGCCGCGTGGTCCCTTGATCTTGGCGGTGATGAGGTCTCGGAGGTCTGGCGTGAAAAACTGATGTTGTCCAATGCCGATCGAGATTCGATGGTCCAGGTTCTGGACATCGTTTCTCAGATTCAGGCTCTGTGGCAAGGGTTGTCCGTGGCCAGACAGAAGAGATTGGCTGCGAAGTCTCATTTTCAGGC
>DEYM01000160.1:2086-5276 GCA_002364555.1 Phycisphaerales bacterium UBA3158
AGACGTTCGACCATCTGTCTCAGTCTGAATTGGCCCCAGAACCGCTCATCGGCGGCAAGGATCTGATCCAGGCCGGCTACAAAGCCGGCCCGGGATTTACGCGGGTCATCGACGGTGTCTATGACGCTCAACTGGAAGGTCGGGTCGTGACCATGAAGGAGGCCATGGAGATGGCTTCGCGTCTTTGGAGCGAGCTCTGAAGCGATCGGGACGATGGAAGCCGCCTCAGGCGGGCTTCTGGCGTGTTTTCCTCAATGGAAAGCCTATACTTGCAGGGAGTGGTTCCCGTTCAGGCTTCTGCCTGGACGCTTCGATATCGACAGAGACACTTGGAGGATTGGTGATGATGACTTCCGTTCGAAAACTGCCCTTGGTCTGCCTTGCATTCCTTTTGGCAGGCTCCGCATGGTCTCTGGCTGCATTGGCTCCAGACGGGGTGGATGCCCAGGCTGATCTGGACACGCAGGAGGATTCCGTTCGAGTCTACGTCGTTCCAATCCGTGGTCAGGTCGGCACCGACATCGTGCCTCGAATCTACGAAGAGGTCATCGAGGACATCAAAGAACAGAAGCCCGACATCGTCGTCTTCGAACTCGAGAGCAGCGATGAACGAAACGTCTACGACGACAATTTCGTCGACATCTACGAAGGTGAGGTGTTCGATGAACAGCGTGAGCGGAGCATGCTCATGGTTCCCGAAATGACCGAGCTGCGAGTCATGTTCGACGACAAGCTCCCTGGCGACATGAAGCAGGTGTTGTGGGTCCACGACGCGGTCGGTGCAAGTTCCGCCCTCGGTCTCGCCTGGTGTGATTTCTACATGACGCCGGATGCCAAAATCGGCAACATGGGTGCCTCGGTTCGACGTTCAAGGGGGGCGGCTGGCGACTCCAACGTGGAGGCCAAGTTTGGTCAGGCTGCATTCCAGGGGCTTGTACGAATCACGGCGTATGGCGACTGTGATCCAATGAATCCCACCCGGCGCAAGCTGATCAACGCGATGGCCATGCCCGAGATGTCCTTGAGTGTCTTCATGATGGGGCGTCAGTACATGATGGCGAACCACAAGGAGTACGAGACGGTCCTCGATGCCAACGATGAGATGGAATGTCGTCTTACGGCTGAAATGTGCGACGACCTGTGCATCAGCGACGGAACGGCCGAGTCGATCGAAGACCTCATGGTTCTTCTTGGCGAGCGGCAGTTCATGCTCGTCGAAGGCAAGGCTGGGCAAATCGTCGCCGATCATTACGAAGGCTGGAGAGATGCGTATGCGAGGGCAATAGACGCCTATCAGTCGTATCAGAAGTGGATGAAGCGAGCGAGCGGAAAGAACTTCCGATCCAGCCTCTCCAAGGCTGAAAAGGCACTGAAGAGTCTCCGGTCCAACGTGATGAGGTATCCCGAGGTCAGTCGTCGTATGGGCGGGCTGACCACCGACAGAATCGACATCATGCTGCGGGAGCTCGAGAAAATGAAGCGTTCCGGCAAGGGACGTCCAGGTGGCGGCGGTGGCGGCGGCGGTCCAAGAGGCCCCGCTGGTAGCTGAAGTACTTCACTGCATTGAACATCATCCATTCAGGAATACGAAGAATGAACAAGTCACGAATCCTAATGCTGCTTCTCGTTTCGATCATCGGGTGCCATCTGGCCTCAGCTGAGCTGCTCGCTCAGAGTGTCCGGGTTCCCTACAAGAATCTCGACGGACAACGCGAGTCGATTCGGCTCCAGCAAGGTGATCAGGTCTCCATCCAGTTCGTCTCCGGAAGGAAGGCTCCCCAGGGGATCACCGGTGAGATCAAGGAGATCAGCCTGCAGCGCGGCAAGTTCATCAAGCTCAGCACGGCTGAAGGCGATCAGATCGTGTTTCTCGACGCCATCAGAAGCATCGAGAAGTCCGACGATGTCGACTCTCCTATGAAAGACGTGAAAGACGTGCCGGCTCCAAAGGTGGAGAAGGAAGATGCCAAGTCGCCAGAGGCCACAGCTTCATCAGAAAAGAACACCGCCGATCAGCCCGCGGACCTGAGCAAGAAGGGCATGTTCGTCCTTCGTCTCACCGGCATGGTGGGTGAGGAATTCCGCCCCGAGGAGATCGAGGAGATCGTCGCTCAGGCCGACGCGCGAGGCCCCGGCCAGGTGATCGTCCTCGAGATCAACTCCGGAGGTGGTTCCGTCGCCGAGGGGATGAAGATCCGCGACGTGATCCTCGACGCCTGCAAACGGCATCGGATGGTCGCCTGGATCGAATACGCAGTGTCCTGCGCTTCATGGACGGCTCTTTGCTGTGACGAGATCGTCTTCAAGAAGGGCGGTTACACGGGAGGCATCACGATCATGAATGGTCGCACGACGGCTCCTGAGGCGACTGTCATCTGGTGGATCGGCGAGCTCCAGCAGCTGCTTCGAAAGAAGAACAGGCCTGCCGCCTGGGCGCTTCCCTTCGTTCTCGAGGATAGTTATCTCTCGGCAACCAAGGATCCTGACACGGGTTCCATCGAATGGTTCACCGATCAGGAGCAGACGGGTGAAATGATGTTCTCCGAGCCTGGCAAGAATCTGTACTTCGACTATGAAAACGGTGTCGAATGGAATCTGGCAGTCGGTGTGGCCCAGAACGAAGAGGAGCTTGCAGAGCTGCTCAAGATCGGCGACTGGGAGCCGGCAGGCACTGGGCGAAAGCTCAACACGGATATGGTCGAGGCCAAGAAGCGTGTGAATTCCGAGGCTCAGGAACTTCAGTACGAGCTTCAGAATGCGGGCAACGGCATCTCAGGCATCAACAAACGAATCAAGGTCTACAAGCGATTCCTCGTGATCATGAGGCAGTATCCCAACATCGCCGCCAATAGCCTTGGAATGAATCCCAAGTACGCCAAGAAGAGAATTGAAGAAATGATCGAGGATCTTGAGTGGCAGAAACGCCAGATGCGTTGAACGCGTCTACCTCGATCAGATGCCGGCGTCGTAGAACTTCAGCAGGGCTGGCCCGATCGTGATCTCAAGCCCGTCCTCGATCCTCAGATGATCGATCTTGTCTTCGCCACAGAACGTGCCGCCCGTCGACTCGAGGTCACGGATGGTCAATTCTCCATCGACTTCTTCGATCGAGCAGTGTTCGCGAGAGACGCTTTTGGCGTTGATCCTGACATCGCAGGATTCATCTCGACCGATGATCAGTTCGGAGGCA
>DEYM01000032.1:0-15728 GCA_002364555.1 Phycisphaerales bacterium UBA3158
ACCTGCGCGCCGATCCCGGCTGCAATGGCGAACTGGCTGGAGCCACCGGCGAGAAGCCCGGCCACATGCATGTCCGGTTCGATGAGATAGCAGCCATCATGTGAAAGCATCAGTCGATTCGATTTTCCCCCACGGGGATGTACGGCTGGTTCGAGATCGAGTCCATCCAGCTCCCATCGCTTGTAGCCGGTTGCCAATACCAGTACGAGGCAGTGATGAGTCGTCCCGTCATCCAGTTCGACCTCGAACCCCCCTGGTAGGTGTCGTCGAACGTTCAGTGCGGTGGCTTCATGCCGCTTGGCTGGCGGGTACTGGGCCAGCTGGTCCTGAAGCTGTTCGAGCAGCTCCGTCCCAGTCGTGCCCAGTGGCACTCCCGGTGCATTGTTGAGCATCGCCTTGTTGAGATCGCTTCGCTTGTCGTCGATGACCATGATTCTGCGATCGTCGAACCATGGTTTCTGCCAGGCGGACGCCATGGTGATGGCGCAGGACATGCCCCCGGCGCCTCCTCCAACGATGATCACATCAGTCATGGTCATCCCTACATGGTAGGAAAGGACGTGATCATGGTCGCCCTGGCAAAGGGGAGTTGTTGACTGAGAAGTGGAATCTGGCGTATTCAAAGGGATTAGGAGGCGGGCCGGTCGTTTCAATGCGATTTGATTGATCCTCTTCACAAACCTTTGGCTGTAGGCCCTGATCTGGGTGGTATAGTGATATTCGAGCTTTACAGCTCTCTTCACGATCCACCGCTCGAGCGAAGACCTAATGGATCTTCGGGGGAAACAGAGCGGATGGACGAGTCGGCCCGGCGTTTCGCCGGGTCGACTCGTTTTTGCCCAGTTCATGTCCTGTGTTCTCTCCGCATGCGGGTTCGTCTCCGGGATGCTGCGGGATATACTCAAGGTCCCGGAGCACCATGGAGGGAGCGGTCGAATCGTGTCGGATCAACTTCTACTTGTCGGTGACTTGCATCTTGGCCGCAGACCGGTTGGGCTTGATGATGTCCTGTCCGATCATGGACTTTCGCCAAACGATCTGTCTCCGGCCGCCGGATTGAGGAATCTCGTCGATGAGGCTCTGGGCAATGTTCCAAGAGCGGTCGTCTTCGCCGGTGACCTGGTCGATCAGGATGATGATGTCTTCGAGGCCTACGACGTTCTCGCGGTCCAGATGGAACGGCTTCGGATAGCTGGAATACCCGTCTATGCAGTGGCTGGAAATCATGATGGCCTGATCCTGCCAAGGCTGATCGATCGAGTCAGAGGCGTGACGCTCATGGGGGCAGGGGGTACCTGGTCCAGGCATGAGGTGGAGGGTGATGGGCGGCCGATCGATCTGATCGGCTGGTCTTTTCCAGCCCGTTCCTGTCGTGATTGTCCATTGGATCATCCGACATTCGAATCGACTCTTGCGGACTGTCGATCCGGTGCATCGACGATCGGCGTGTTCCATGGGGATCTCGACGTGGTCGAGTCTCGATATGCGCCTGTTTCCAGAAAACGTCTTCTGGATGAACAGTCGGTAGCGGCATGGTTTCTGGGGCATGTTCACGTGCCGGGAACATTGACGGATTCCCGTCCAGTGGGATACCTGGGTTCAGTCGTCGGTCTCGATATCGGTGAGACGGGTTCCCATGGCGTCTGGCGGGTGGGATTCGATGGTGGATCGGATATCTCCGCGATGCAGATCCCACTGGCGCCGATTCGGTGGGAGATGCTTGAGATCGATCTGACTGGACATGTCCTGCCGGACGCGGATGCGGTTCATGAGTTCGTCATTTCGCATGTTCGAGCATTCATGTCCGTCGATCCCGGCTGTCAGGACGAGCGTCTTCGATGTGGAGCCATCAGAATCACCTTGACGGGACGTCTTGACGACCGCGAATCAGTTCGAGAATTCAAGAAGCGATGTGATGCCTCGAAAATGAGTTTCCATGTCGATCAGCTTCTCGTGATCATCGAATCCGTTCGGGATTCGACCATGCCACTCCTGGACCTTCGGGAACTTTCACGTGAGCAGTCTCCCGTTGGTCATGTGGCCGGCATTCTCCAGCAGATCTCGTCAGGATCCTTCGACGATTCATTTGAATCCGTGCGGCAGAAGCTTTCCGCCATGGCACAATCGGACTGGAATGCCGGAGATCACGAGCTGCCCGAGAGCCATGATGTCTTCGAGCGTGCGGCTCAGCGAGTGCTGGATGTCCTGCTTTCACAGCGTGAGGAGGATACGGCATGAGAATCGAGACCCTGCATGTCCAACATTCCCCGGGATTGCCGGAGGGGCTTGCTTCGCTGACGTTCCCTTCCGGACTCGTGGTCATCCATGGGCCCAATGGCTCCGGAAAGACGACCGTTGCCAGGGCCATCAGGGAACTCCTCTGGCCAGGCTTGGAACCCACGGGCAGCCGCCTGGAATCGAGATGGCGATCGGGTGATCAGGATCATGTGTCGGCCCTGTTTGCCGGTCGGGTCGACTGGTCGCCAGCACTTCAGTCCTCTCCTCTGGCGGCAGCTGCGCCACTGGCCAGATTCGGACTTCGCACGCTGCTTCAGCACGACGACTCCAGTGATCTGGGAATTGCGGGCACCATCCGGAAGGAACTGGCCGGGGGGCTCGATCTCGATGAGGCCATGAGCGTCTTCGATTCTCCGGAGTGGCCAAGGACTCGTGGCGGATCGGTCACCCGATATCGAGAAGCCCTGAAGAAGAAGGCATCAGCCATCCAGGTGGCTCGTGATCTGGCTGACCAGGAGACGCGTCTGAGCGAACTCGCCCTGAGAATCGATCAGGCACGTTCGGCCGGCGGCTACGTGCAGTCAGCCAGAATTCTGACAAGGTTGATCGATTGCACTGTTGAGCTGCGGGCGCTTCAGTCCGTCGAGTTCGATCCCCGTCTCGATCGAATCAGGGGTGATGAGATCGATCGCATCGAGGCGAAGCGCGTCACCATGCATTCGCTTGGGGAAAACCATGCCAGGCTGTTGCTGCAGATACGGTCGTTTGAGAAGCAGATGGATGACATGTCCTTCGGTACCCAGCCGCCACAGCAAGCGATCATGGATGCCTGGCTGGAGCGATTGGATCAGGCGGCGGACTTGATGGCTGAAAGCCGTCGGCTGCGACAGGACCATGCGAACGCCGAGGCTGCTCGTGGAGCGGCATGTGAAATGCTGTTCGGTATCGAGGAAGGCTCGCTTCCTTCGAAGGAACGACTCGAGGAGCTCGGCGAGATCACGCAGAGGCGTTTGAACTCGGAGGCCCTTGCAACGGCGGCTGATCAGCGTGTTCGAACCTGGTCTTCCATGGTACCCGACGAGCCATTGGATTCAGTCGTCCTCAATCAGAGCATCAACGGCATGAGGGCATGGTTGAGGGCCGGGGAATTCTCACGAGCGAACAGTGTCGCAGACAGATTTTCCGAGCACCCCGTCCTGGGATCACTGGGCATCGTGTTGGGTATTGGCGTGGGTGTCGTCGCCTTCCTGATGGATGCCTTCGTCTTCTGGGTCATCGGATGGCTCTGTCCGGTCATGTTGGTCATGGGATACCTGCTCGTGCGAAGATCCTCCGTGCAGGACAACGACGATCGTGCCTTTGCTCGTCGGGAGGTTGATTCGACCGGAATCGGTCCAGATGCCTGGAATCGTTCGACCGTGGAACAGCTGCTTCGAGCGCAGGAGCGTGATCTGGTTCGTGCCATACAGTCGGATTCGGTGCGAAGCGAGCTCGACTCCGCGAAGCACGATCAGGAAGTGGCACATCAGGAAATGCAGGACTCCATCCAGGCAATGGAGTCGTTCGCCCAGACACTGGGTCTCTCCAGGACATTCGTCGCCTTGCAGGCTGGTGTCCAGATCGCGGCGTTGCAGGCGTGGGTGGACTCTTCTGCCGCATGCAGTGGTCATGCCGCCGCCCTGGAGGCCAATGAGGCGCAGCTCCTCGCGTTGTTGGAGGATTGCAACATCTGGCTACAGACGATGGGGTCGCAATCGGCGGTCGATATCGTGGAGGCGAAGTCGCAGGTACGGTCCATTTCGAATCGACTTGCCAACTGGAGCAAGCTTGGTGCCCAGCTGGGCCAGGCTCAGGACGAGATGGCCATCCTCGAGAGAGAAGTGGCTCTCGCCAGCAAGTCGCTCTCCGAGCTGTGGTCCGGTCTCGAGCTGGAGGTCGACGACGACCGCGGTCTCGAGAAGCTGATGGAGGCCCATGGCCGTTGGCGAACGAATCAGGAAGAGCAGCACGCCCTGCGTCGCGAGATCGATTCATTCCGGATCGAATTCGACAAGAGTCCGACTCCGCCGGGATTGATCGATACCGATCCACTGGAGGTATCACCTGATCAGGTTGCCGAATGGATCGTCACCTATGAGCTGGCTGCCGATCAACTCGAATCCCTCGTTGGACAGAGGGCCCAGATAGAGGAGAGGCTGGCACGGGCTCGGTCCGGATGCGACATGCAGGATGCCGTTGCCCAGCTGCAACATGCCGAAGAGTCCAATGCCCGGTCTCGAGATCAGGCCTTCGAGGATGCGGTTGCCCGGCTCATGCTGGAAGAGGCCAGGAAGCAGGCGGAGTCCCGTCAGGCGACACCGGTCCTGGCTCGTGCACGTGATCGTTTCAGTCGTTTCACGCATGGTGAATGGAGACTGGAGATCGACAGGGAAGAGGGGTTCAAGGCATTCGATGTCAGAGGGCAGCAGCTTCGTTCATTGGAGGCGTTGTCCGATGGCACGCGAATACAGCTTCTTCTGGCCGTGAGATTGGCTGCTCTGGAACACATGGAGTCGGGTGGCGAACCTCTGCCGCTATGTCTGGATGAGGCATTGGCCACGACGGATGCCGCGAGATTCGAGGCGATTGCCTCGGTGATTCTCGATCTCGTGAATGAAGGCAGGCAGGTCCTGTACTTCACGGCTGACCACGGTGAAGTGGCCCAGTGGCAGCAGGCATGCCGTCGGCTTGGTGGTCCTGATCCGACCGTCATCGATCTGCTTCGTGGTTCCGGTTCCACGTCATGGTCCAGTGAGCTTCCCGCCTGGCCACGACTGGCCGAGATGATTCCGCCGCCTGGGGAACAGACTGCCGAGGAGTATCGCAGCACGATCGACGTACCCTTGCCCGATCCGCTGCAGCCGCCCGAGTCGTGGCATCTCTTCATGGTCTCCGGATTCGATCTCTCCGCCTTGCATCTATGTCTCCAGCATCGAATCAGCTCGATAGGACAGTGGCGTGAAGTGGTGGCCGCCCATTCCTTGCCAGACATTCCACAGACGAGTCGAATCGGCATCGACGCCCGGATACGGTTGGCCATGGCGATGGCTTCCGCCTGGGGAATCGGTCGTCCGGGCTTGCTGACCTGGCACGACATCAAGTCCAGCGGTGCCATCACGGATCGATACGAGGAGGATGTCCGTTCTCTGCTTCTGGGTCATGAACGAGATGCTTCCGCCTTCATGGAAGGTGTGGGAGGCATCAGTGGATTCCGGCGTTCACAACGAGATCGATTGCATGAGCATCTGGTTGCCGAGGGTGTTCTTCCTACCGTGGAGCCTCTGGACGAGGAGGCGTTGCTGCGTCGAGCGTTGAGTTCCGCTCAGGATGCCGTCGGAGCCATTGGTGGTCCCGATGTGGCGGCGAACTACCTGCTCTGGATCCTGAAGCTTCTGGAGGAGAGTGATCTCCATTCCTCGACTCTGGGATCCGAATACCCGGGTATCTGATCAGACCAGTCGTTCGGCGAGCCATCCTTCGACCTTGTCGATGCCGATTCGATCCTGTGACAAGGTGTCACGATCGCGGATCGTGACGGACTGGTCGTTGAGTGAATCGGAATCGATCGTGAAGCACCAGGGGCAACCGGCCTCGTCCATTCTGGCGTATCGCTTGCCGATGGACTGCTTGGCATCGAACTGGACGGGCCAGCGTTTGCGAAGTTCCTGATGGAGCTTCGAGGCGACTTCCGGCATGCCGTCCTTGTTGACCAGTGGGAACACGGCGGCCTTGATCGGCGCAACGCGAGGCTGGAACTTCATGAACACCTTGCTGGCTCGTTCTTCATCTGGGGTGAAGGCCTCGCAGAGAATCGCCAGTGTGCCCCGACTGAGTCCAGCCGAGGGTTCGATGACGTGCGGCGCATACCGCTCGTTTCGCTGCTGGTCGAAATACTCGAGCTTCTTCTTGCTGAATTCCTGATGACGAGTCAGATCGAAGTTGCCCCGATGGGCGACTCCTTCGAGTTCACCGTAGCCCGGGCTGGTGAATGGGAAGCGATATTCGACATCGAACGTCCCACAGCCTTCCTTTGCATAGTGTGCCAGTTCATCCGAATCATGACTGCGCATCTGCACGTTGTCGCTTGTGAGTCCCATCGATTCCCACCACTTCCGGCGGGTTTCGCACCAGAATTCGAACCATTTGGCTGAATCCGATTCATGGCAGAACCATTCGATCTCCATCTGCTCGAATTCACGGGAACGAAAGATGAAGTTGCGGGGTGTGACTTCGTTCCGGAAGGCCTTGCCCACCTGCGCGATGCCGAAAGGCACCTTGACACGCATGGTGTCGACGACATTGTTGAAGTTC
Source organism: Phycisphaerales bacterium UBA3158 (assembly GCA_002364555.1). Lineage (GTDB taxonomy): Bacteria > Planctomycetota > Phycisphaerae > Phycisphaerales > SM1A02 > UBA1668. The sequence continues at coordinate 6,589 of DEYM01000032.1, forward strand.
AGGAAGATGCCCTGAGCCGTTTCCGGTCGCAGATAGGCGGCGCTTTCCTCGTCCTGCAGGGCGCCGACGAAGGTCTTGAACATCAGGTTGAACTGCCGGGGTTCGGTCAGCGTGCCGACCGTCTTGACGTCTGGTCCGACCGTGATCGCGATTTCATCTGCGGAGAGCGACGTGAAAGGCGAGACGTCCACTTCCTCGTCTTCGAGCTTGCGTTTGATGTACTTCTCGAGTTTCTTCCTCGCGGAGGCGAGGGATTCGTCGTCGTTCTCGACGAATGTGTAGATCTGCCCCTGGGTATCACCATTGACCCCGAGGCACAGCAGATGATCGGCTCGATATCGGCTCTTGCTTTCGCGACAGTCGACCATCGGATCGTTGAATCCACCGACATGTCCGGAAGCTTCCCAGACGCGTGGATTCTGGATGATGGATGAATCGAGACCGACGATGGAGACGGGTTCCCCGTCGGGTCCCATCGGCGGGCATCGCACCATGTCATGCCACCAGGCGTCACGAATGTTGTTCTTGAGCTCGGTTCCCAACGGGCCGTAGTCCCAGAAGCCGTTGAGTCCACCGTAGATTTCAGAAGCGGGATAGATGAAGCCACGTCTCTTGCAGAGTGAGACGAGTTCCTCCATTGATATTGTTTTTTGAGCGCTCATGACGCCCATGGTAGCTGCCCGGAGAACTGGGTGGTCGAGTTCCCTGCGAGCCCGGCCGAGAACCGTTTAGATTCTCTGCCCGGAGCCGTCGGGGAGTGAGCCGGGTGTCCTGGAATGGATGGCCAGTCGGATGGCCAGACGGAGGGCGGACTGCATCGATGAGGCGTCTGCCCGGTTTCTTCCGGCGATGTCGAATGCCGTTCCATGATCCGGGCTGGTTCTGATGATCGGGGGGCCGATGGTCCAGTTGGACGATTTTCCCTGCTCCATCAACTTGATCGGGATGAGACCCTGATCGTGATACATGGCCACGACGAGATCGTAGTTGCCCCGGACGGCATCCGAGAAGATCGTGTCGGCAGGCCATGGTCCGCTTGCATTGATTCCAGCACGATTGGCCATGTCGATGGCCGGCTGGATGACCCGGGTCTCCTCATCCCCCAGTAGTCCACCTTCGCCGGCATGGGGGTTGAGTCCACAGACCGCGATACGGGGCGATTCGATTCCAAGCGCCACGCAGGCCTGATGTCCCAGATCGATTGGATCGAAGACCTGCCCGATGGTCAGATGATTGCGGACATCCATGAGTGGGATGTGTATCGTCGCCAGAACGACCTTCAGTCTGGGGGCCTCGAACATCATGCAGCTTCGACGGCAGCGTGTCCTGTGTGCGATCAGCTCCGTATGGCCTGGCCACTTGAATCCGGCCAACCGCCAGGCCTGCTTGCTGATTGGGGCCGTCACCATGGCATCGATTCTTCGCGGCGTGGGAGCATCGCTCAGGCAATCGCTGATCGCATCCTCGACGAATCGCTTGGAGGCCGCGCCGCCATATCTGTTGGGTTCCCGGGGAAGCCGGAGCAGATCGCCGAACTCCTGATAATCATGCACGATGACCGGTTCGTCGATCGGGGATTCGATCCTGTCCGAATCCGCCGGCACGCGATACCAGAACGGTTCTATTCCAGCATGATCGGCTGCCAGCATGAGCGGAGCGTTCGCGCCGTAGATGACGAATCTGGCAAGTGATTGAAGATCCTCATCCGCCAACGCCTTCATGATGATCTCCGGGCCGATACCCGTGGGATCTCCCATCGATATGCCTATCACCGGCCTGTTGTCATCGGTTCCTCTGGACATCCCTGTATCGTAGTCCGAGTCCAGCGAAGAAGAGATCAATCCTGCATGAATACTTCACGAGAACAGATGGCTCGAAGAGCGGCGGAGATGCTTCGTGACGGCATGGCCGGCTCGATTCGTGACGCCATCGGGCAGGCCAGGCGTGAACCAGGCGGGGGAAGCTGTGATCCGCCCAGCATCGAGGAGGTCCGTCGTCACATGGATGCCATGGACATGGCCCGGCTGGGGATGGAGTCGTGGTTGGAAAACCGACGGGCGAGACTCGAGGAGGTGGATCAGTTTCTGGCCACGCTCGAGTTCTATCTCGAGGGGATCGATCTTCGAATAGCCGGTAAGGCGGCTCGTGGAGAAATCGAAGCGGATGCCCGCATACATGTTCGGGCCTGGGTCGACGATGAACTCGATTCTGTCGTTCAGATACTCGAGGCGGCCGACATGGGACCGATCCATGTAGCCAGTCGAAAGGTCGATGCCGGCGTCGCCTTGGGGCTTCGGCGATTGAGCACGCTGCTGGTCACTGGTGAGCATGTGGAATTCATGATCAGCCTGTGTCCGATTCGTAGCCTCGTGGGCCTGGGGCGAAACCTGGTCACGGGCTCCGATATTCCCCTGGCAGATATCGGACAGGTTCGTGCCATGCTCGACACCCCGCGATGATCCGATCATGCGGTCTGGATGATTTGTACGTTCCTCGTCCAGCTGGAAGATGCCCACTCTGATTCATCCGCTTTCGCTCATGCCGTCATGTGCCATCCTGTGAGATGGAGAATCGGAGGTGGATTCGTGAGGGTTGTGAAGAGACATCCAGTCATCGCTCTGATAGTGGCCTGCCTTCTTGGTGAGGCGGCCAATGCCGGTGTGCAGATACTGGATGATTCCGGCAGCAGTATTCCAGAGAGTGCCTGGTCGCTCAGCCCGGGGCAGTCCTCTGGTAGCTGGATCATCGAGCTGGACGAGCTCTGGAATCCGTGGGGAAACACCTGGTTCCGCATCATGGTGGATCCAGGAGAGGACATCGAGCAGCTGCTCATCGGAGTCGATGGCCCACCTGCGGGCTCACCAGTCACGGTGACCGTCGGTGAGGCCGGATCACCGGTTCGGCGTGTGCAGGGCATACGCCAGACCGGAACGGCAGAAGTCATTCTCCATCAATTGAACGTCATCGAATCCCTCGGATCAATCGAGGTTCAATCAATCAACTTCATCGACGTTGGCGGCCATGTGGATGGTCCGATCATCGTCACCAACTCATCCAGTGATCTGCGTGGCATCCGGCGTCTCGATGTCGCTGGGGACATTCTCGGGGACATCATCGTTTCTGATGGCACGATTCGAGAACTGATCGTTCTGGGCGATATCGGAACCACTGATGAGATGATCCGAATCGAAGTCGGGCACGGGCTGTGGAATGTCGATGTCCGGGGCGACATCAATGCCTGCATCGATCTCTGTGCATCAGGCAACACCGGATTCATCCACCGACTCAATGCGGATGATTTCAATGGAACACTATCAGTCGATCGATTGGACAGGCCATCGGGCGTGGACTCCCCGCCGAAGCTGTCCCTGACGGGTTGGTTGTCCGGGACATGGTCGATCGCCGGTTCTCTCGAGGACGACGAGGGAGTCATCGAGCTGCCTCCAGAAGGTCTGCGTGGTCAGGTGATCGTGAATGCCAATGGGGTGGATGACGGGACCTGGGAGACGCCGTTTGCGATGGGGGCGGGAAATGGAATGCCGTCCATCTCGTTGTGTGGGCCGACCTACGTAGAGCCGCCTTCGGCCATCGGTGGGGGATCGATCGGGCTTGTGCCTTATCGAGTCCATGAAAGCGCCTGTGTACCACCCTCCGGAAGTGTCGTCTCGCTGATGAACCTCGATGGAAAGGCAACGCTTCGTTTCTACGGACCGGTATCACTGGGTTGGGGGGCTCCGTTCCTGTTCGAACGAAAGTCGGCTGATTCCGATGATGACTTCGAGGAGATCGATGGAGATGGATTCGACATCGAACTTGATGCACAGGATCACTGTCTGGTGCACATCGCATCCTCAGGCAGCTGGGATGGTTTCCAGGCCGGCTGGATATACCGGATTCGACCGTCATCCTCGTTGCGTTGTGCTTCGCCAGTCGACAAGCCGGTCTCCCAGGAGATTGTGTACGAGCTGGAGATCGATGCGATCGAATGCGAAGCGGATGTCGATGGTTCGGGCCACGTCGACATCGTGGATCTGCTACTGGCGCTGGCTCTCTGGGGGCAGGGCGGAACACCAGCCAGTGATTCGGCGGACATAGATGGGGATGGGATAGTCGCCGTCGACGATCTTCTGATCATCGTGGCGACTTGGGGAGTCTGCCGATAGGCAGGCTGATCAGTCGTCGAATCTTTCCTGGCCGTCCTGGACGGCATTGCCGGGAGTCTCCACTGCAGTGGCGGCAAGGCTGCCTCCGGCTTCTCCAGCTGCACCAGCGATCTTGCCTGGAGCCTGCAACGCCTCGTCGATTCCGTTGTTGACCTCTGAATGACTCGGTCCACCGCTGTTGCAACCGAATGCGATGCCTGCGGTGAGAATGGCTGCTGTTGTGATGAAAGGCTTGATGTTCATGTGGGATTTCCTATAGGGGTGTGTGATCTGTCGACGTTCTCTGAAGTTCATCCAATGCCGCCCTTGAGCGGTCCATCGCCCCATTTGGCCTTGAGTTTTCGAATCATGGGATCCTCGCCTCTGTCGAAGGAGGCGGAGTCGTCGCCTTGCGCCTGCTTGAGTGAGAGGGCTATCCGCTTCTTCTCGGGATCGATCTGGAGAACCTTGACGGAGACGACCTGGCCTTCCTTGACGACCTGTGAGACTCGTCCGACTCGTTCATGGGCCAGTTCCGAGATGTGAATCAGCCCTTCGATGCCGCTTGGCATCTTGACGAAGGCACCGAATTCAGCGAGGCGGGTGATGGTACCCTCGACTACTTCCCCTTCGGAGACGGCGCCGACCGACGCGATGAAGGGATCAGTCGTGAGCTGCTTCATGCCGAGTCCGATTCGTGGAGGATCCTGTTCGAGATCGATCTTGAGGACCTGTACCTGTATCTGATCACCAGGCTTGACCAGCAGCTCGGCGGAACCGAGTCGTTCCCATGACATGTCGGAGATATGGACAAGTCCCTCGACGCCACCGATATCGGTGAATGCCCCGTAGGACTGCACGGACGTGACGAGCCCGGTGTGCGTCTGTCCGACTTCGAGGGTTTCCATGAGCGCCTGCCGGTTTCGTTTGCGTTCCTCCTCAAGAAGATCACGCCTACTCAGCACCAGCCGATCGCCCTGCTTGTCCAGTTCGATGACCCGACATGGGAACTTCTTCCCGATCATGATGGTCAGGTCGGGGACGTGGTGGATGTCCACCTGTCCAGCGGGCATGAATGCCTTGTGGCCGGCCACATCCATCTCCAGTCCGCCCTTGTTGGTACCGGTGCATGTCGACTCGATGACCTGTCCCTGTTCGAGATGATCCCAGGAAGCTCGCATGACACCGCCGGGACGCGACAGGATGAGCATGTCGTCTGTTCGATCCCTGCGTTCAATTCGGAATTCCGCCTGTGTGCCGGGCTTCGGTGGTTCCTCGAACTGAGCCAGCGGGCAGACGCCCTGCATCTTGGGGCCGAATTCGACATAGACCTCGCTGCCACGAACGTGGACGATTGTTCCAGTGCGTTCGGGTCTATCCGATGCTTCAAGAGGATCGTCTTCGAGCAGTTCCTCGATACTTCGATCGCCCAGTGCTGATTGGATTTCAGCATCCAGATCCTGGTTGTCTTCGGGATGGGGCGTATGGGTGCTCACCAGTCTGTCTCCGGGTCATGAGTAGGGCATCAGTTGAAGTCTGTGATCAGAACTGATGATCCTAGCGGGCGTGGGGGATTCGTCGAGGTTTTCGATGAGTGTTCGAACAAGTTGGCCCTTGTGAAAATCACCTTCCACGGTAAACCTCTCATAGTGATCGCATCTGCCCAGCCATCGTCCAGGGTGGTCCGGGTCTGGCTGTTCCATGATCAGACGGTGTTCCCTGCCAACCAATTGTCGTCTGTACTTGATGGCCAATCCGTCCTGAGGGTCGTTTTCAAGCGTATGGAGCCGTTTCACCCTTGATCGAATGGTCTCATCGTGGACAAACTGGCTTTTCCAGCGAGCGGCTGCTGTTCCCTCCCTCGGGCTGAAGCGGAAGGTGTGCATGTGCAGATAGCCGACTCTTCTGGCCATTTCGACGGTACCTTGAAAATCATCTTCCGTCTCACCCGGAAAGCCGCATATGACATCCGTCGTGATGGCTGGAGGCAGTCCATCGAGAGTGAGGGCCTCTTCAGCCATCTCGATCATCTCGAGATAGGCAGAGGCGTTGTACTGACGATTCATTCGGCGAAGAATCCTGTCTGATCCACTTTGCAGGGGCAGGTGCAGATGGGGGACGACGATCCTGGGATTGGCCACCATGGCATCAAGAAGATCTTCCGTGACATCCATTGGCTCCATCGAGGAGATTCTCAGCCGCTGGACACCCGGGATGGCAGCCACGGAATCGACCAGCTCGGACAGCCGGGTCTCTGGCTGGAAGTCCTGTCTTCGATGAATCGCGGTTTCATGGCCGAAGGCTCCGATAAAAATGCCTGTGAGAACGATTTCATTGTGGCCCAGATCGACCAGCCGCCTGGCTTCCTCGATGACATCCTGAAGCCTCTTGGATCTCAGATCGGGACGAAGCTTCGGGATGATGCAGAAGGTGCAATGGGCATCACAGCCGTCCTGAATGCGGATTTCGGCTCGAGTGTGATGGGCACGCTGGTTGGGCAGTTCAACCAGAGGCAGATGGAGTGTGGCCTGCTTGACTGAAGTTGCTCTGGATGAGGGGCTGGACAACCAGGCGTCAACCTCGGATCTGAATCGTTCAATCATGGACCGTCCATCCTCATGGTGATGGCCGATGACGGTTCCCGGCGATGCAGGTTCATCAGAATTCACGAGCCTCTGAGCCACATCCGGTTCCATGGAGGCAAAGCAGCCGGTCACGATGACTTTGGAAGGCTCGTGTCCCGGGCCCCGCTTTCGGGCGGCTTGACGGATCGATTGGCGTGATTTCGCGGCCGCTCTTGACGTAACCGAGCAGGTGTGAACCACCTCAAGGCTGGCTGGCATCCCGGATTCGGTGCGAATCAGCCCCTTGGCGTTCAGGATGGCTTCCATCTCACGCTGTTCGGCATGGTTGGCTCTGCAACCGAGTGTTGTCATTCTGTAGGATTTGGGGTGATCAGTCATCTCGAACGCCTCTTTGCGAAGTGAGGCATGCTATCAGGGGGGTGATAGGCCTTTTTTTCCACTGATGCGGAATGGCCCGGAAAGGGTCATGAGAGCCTTCACCCGTGTATGATTCCATTCGCTCAGGATTGTCCTGAGCGGGGTTCGAAACTTCTTGTTTCGGTCCCATTTAAATAGTTTCGAGGTGTGATCTGTCGGCCATTGCATGGCTGGAAGGTCAGACGGATTTGAGAAGGCGATCTGGCATGGCACAGGGCAAGGCAGCTTGGGGTATCGAAGTAGGTGCCTACGAGATTAAGGCCATTCGGCTGCAGGATGGTGGTGCGACCGGTGTCGAGGTGACGGACTTCGCCGTCGTGCGACACAAGAAGGTTCTGACCGAACCGGATGTGGATCAGAACGAGGTCATACGTCTGAGTCTCGGCCAGTTGATCAGTCAGAAGAATCTGCAGGGTGAAAATCTGGTGATGTCCGTACCAGGGCATTCGGCATTCGCGAGATTCGCGAAATTGCCCCCGGTCGAACCCAAGAAGGTTCCTGACATCGTCAAGTTCGAAGCCGTCCAGCAGATCCCCTTTCCAATCGATGAAGTGGAGTGGGATTACGAGACGTTCATGTCCGAAGACACGCCCGAGATTGAAGTCGGGATCTTCGCCATCACTCGTCAGCGTGTTCAGGAACGTCTGGACATGTATTCGGATGTCGGTATGAGTCCGGAAGTCCTCACGCTGTCGCCCGTCTCGTTCTTCAATGCCGTCTCGTACGACCATGATCTGGGAGAGGATTCAGATCCTGTCGTCTACATCGACATCGGGACGATGGCCACGGATGTGATCATCGCCGATCAAGGGCGTTGCTGGATCAGGACATTCCCGATCGGCGGAACCCACTTCACAGAAGCCATTATGGAGAAGTTCAAGCTCAGCTACTCCAAGGCGGAAAAGCTCAAGATGGAGACATCCACGAGCAAGTATGCCAAGAACATCATGGGCGCCATGCGGCCTGTGTTCACAGACCTTCTGCAGGAGCTGCAGCGTTCGCTGGACTACTTCCGAAGCAGTCATCCCAATCGTGAACTCAGTGACATGATCGGTGCGGGATCCACGTTCAAGATCCCCGGATTGAGAAAATTCATCGGTCAGCAGCTTCAGGTCGAAGTCAAGCGGCTGGACGAGTTCCATCGAATTTCAGTGCCCGGACGTGAAGCGGCGACCTTTGCCGAGCACAATGTCAGCATGGCAACGGCCTATGGCCTTGCGATGCAGGGCATCGGGCTCGCACCCATCGACATCAATCTTGTTCCGACCACCGTTCTTCGCGAACAGCTCTGGCATCAGAAGACCAGATGGTTCATCGGAGCCGCGGCACTGGCCATAGCGGCCGGTGGTGTCACCTTCATCCGACCGATTCTCGATCAGCAGGCTTTGGATGCGAATCCCGAGCCGGCCGTCGTGCGTCAGGTGACCGGGGTTTCGAAGAAGAACAAGACGGATCTCGACCGTGCCATCAAGGACATGAGTCTCGGTACCGATGCGAACCACATGGCGGCTCTGCTCGATTACAAGTCGGTATGGCCTCACGTTGTCAGTGATGCCGCCATGGCGGCGCTTGCGGCGGAGCCTCGAGCCGGGGAATTCTCCGCGGATGAGGAAGTGGTCCTCGAGATAGACCCGTCGGAGCGAAGGCTGATCTCAATCAGTAGTCTCACCGGTCAATACGTGCCCTCCAGCAATGGAAAGGGGCCCGGATCAATCGATGTCAGGATGGAAATCCGTCTGACCCATGATGAGCCTCGGAGATTCGCCAACGAGACCGTCATGAAATGGCTTCGTGACAACGAATCACCCTCTGGTCTGCGTGAGGGTGTTCCGTATCTCATCAAGAATCCCGCAATGGATGGAACGAACATCAGGCGTGAGAAGGTGGAGGATATTGATTCCTCCTCCTCATCCTCCGAGAACGCCGGCAGCTCTTCCTCCAGCGGTGGTTCCAGTCGTCGAACACCAGGTGGCGGTGGAGGTGGCTCCAGCCGTCG
>DEYM01000032.1:16123-21392 GCA_002364555.1 Phycisphaerales bacterium UBA3158
GGTGGTGGTAGCAGTCGTCGTTCACCGGGTGGTGGCGGCGGTGGTGGCAGCGCCCCTGCAGGCAGTGGCTCAGCTGGACTGGGATCCTCGGCGGATCAGGGTGACTCCTCATCAGCTGCATCAGCGGCTCAGCAAGGGGATTCGTTCAAGGAAGTGGATCTGAATGGAAGCATGGATGAAATCGCGCCACTTCCAGATCAGCCGAAGATCTATCCGCCGGGAACGACAGTCAGCATTCTCGATATCACATTCACCCTGCAGATCGTGACTGAGACGGCCGAAACGAATTCTAAGTCCGCCTCGTTGAATGTCGAGATGGATGGAGGTGCTTCATGAGCAGCAGTATCGATGCCAAGAAAATCATGGCGGTGGTCAAGTCGAACATCGTGATCGCGATCTGCGTGCTCGTCATCATCGGGTCACTTGTGGGCCTTCCATACGTATCCAACGGTCTGATGGAAGAGGTCAAGACCTCCGTGGACAAGCAGAGCAGGAGCTACAGCGGTCTCAAGAAGATCAAGGACGGCTCCATCTCCATTCCCGGAGCAAGCTCCGTCAAGGCGGTCGTCAACAGGGCGATCATCGATCGCATTCAAGACGTTGCCAATGATCGCAAGAACGAGTCGGTGAGTGTTCTGGACGCCGCCAAGTCGATCAACAGGGGCGGTCATGTCAACCTGGACGACCGGCTGTTCCCGGGACATGATCTTCCAAGTCATGAACTGCAGATCGAGGCTCCACGTTTCCAGAAGCGAGTCGTCGAGGAGTACAAGTCCTTGCTGGAGGATGTCAATGCCGGCATGCCTCCAAGCGATGAGGCTGTCATGAAAGGCCTTGACCAGGTTCGTCAGCAGTTTCTGGACAATCATCTTCGTCGTGACTCCGTCAAGGGTCTCAGCGAATCTGAAGTCAAGATGGTTCGCGCCGAACTCAGTGAACGCAGAATGGGCCTCTATCTTCGGGAGGCGGAGAAGTCGGGGGTTTATCTCGAACTGTCTCAGCTGGATCCACCCGTCTACAACGAACGGCAGAGCTACACCCCCAAGGATTTGTTTCGCTGGCAATGGCGTTTCTGGGTCCTCGAGGAGATCATCGATGCCATCAGCAAGGTCAATGGTCCCGAGGCGACCGTGATTCAGGCACCAATCAAGCGAATTCTGGACCTGCGTGTTCGGGATCTCATGTCCATGGATGATTCGGGTGGCGGCGGTTCCTCGGGTGGTCAGCCTCCTGCGGGCAGCAGTCAGCCCAGTCGTCCGACGGGGCCATCTTCAAGCCCGACGGTTGGAATGGCTTCAAGTCCGGGTGGGGGCGGGGGATCCGCCAAGCGTTCCGCTGCTGGAGGCAGTGGAGGCAGTAACGCAAGGAGTTCCGCGGGGGGCTCCAGACAGTCCGGATCGGCGGCTGGAAATCAGCTTGTCGTGGCTTCGGTACCGGCAGCTGGTGCGGAGGATTTCAGCGTTTCCCTGACAGGTCGAATAAGCAATGCGTTGTATGACGTCGTATTGGTCGAAGCCTCTCTTGTTGCCGAAACATCAAAGGTGTCGGAGATTCTCGAGTCTCTCGCGAGCAATCGATTCCTGACCGTTCGGGATCTCGCCATATCCAAGATGAATGCCTACGGCGATCTCAAGGATGGTTTTCTCTATGGGGATTCTCCGGTTGTCAGGTTGGATCTGACGCTCGAGACCATCTGGTTGAGATCATGGATTCAGGACATGATGCCAAACAGTGTTCGCGCCTTGCTGGGGATTCAACCAGTCAAGACCGAGTCCACCGATGAGTCGGATGAAGACGACTACTCCTGATATCTGTTTTCGATTTCTTTCTACTAGCTTGACATGCCTCGCCCGTAACCAAGGACACATGAAATGAAGACCAAGGGAATCACGATCTGGGAAAAGTACGCGGAATTTCTCGTGCTTGGAGTCGTGTTTATCGTCCTGGTGATTTACATCATTGGCCAGATCACGTCTCCCAACATCAAGGAATTGGCAGGTGAGAAGATAGCGCCTGGTGCTTGGCACGAGAAGCTCAAGGAGACCGGCGACGCGATCAAGCAGAAGCAGAACAAGCCTGATGTCGATGACAGAGTGGAGGCGGCCATCGCCGCTGGAGAGAAGACCTCCTCGGTTACTCTGCAGGGTTTTCGGTCCAAGGTGTCCTCCCGCATCGGTCCCGAGCAGGTCGCCGCTTTGCCGGAGTATCAGCTAGTTCCACGTATTGCAGGTGGTGACTCGGAGATCGCGGCCAATTCGAAATTCGTTGATGCCCAGTTGCCCTCGGCCTCCAAGCCGATCGTGTACCAGACCTTCGATCTGCTCTCTGATGGTGTCGTCGATGAGCATGAGACTCTTCAGCAGATCGTCATGGAGGCACCGCATGACATCAGTTGGCTGACTGTCGCGAGTGAATTCGATATCGCAGAGGCGATAAGTCGTTACACGACTGCCGGATCCAACGGCGAACTGCCCCTGCCCAGCAGGTGGCATAACGGTCGCATCGATCTGCTGGATGTTCGAATTGAAAGACAGGAACTCGTTGATGGCAATTGGACTGATTCAAAGATTGTCGATGTGATGCCGGGCCAGTTCACACTTCGCGAAAGACTCGAGAACGAGTCCGAGCTTGGTGCTGAAGACAGGGATGAGATTCTCGGGATGCTGGTCGATGACTCGGTGAGTTCCCAGATCTCACAGCCTGGCTTCTATTCAACTACACAGAATCGATGGCTGGATCCGCCTGAATTCCTCGAGGATCAGGCCGTCAGTCAAATTCAGCAGGATGATTCCCTTGATGCATCGGCAAGGCTTCGTCAGGTGAAGCTTCGAAAGCTTGCACGTCTCGAGCGGGACCGTGACAAGCTTGTCGAGAAGTATGGAGAGGAAGCTGAGGGCGCTGGAGCTGGTAGTGGTCTTGGAAGCAGTAGTGGTGGTGGCAACTCAGGTGGTTCCAGAGGAGGAGCCGGTGGTGGTAAGGACGCTGGAAGTGATGCTGCTGCCAGAGCAAGGGCCAAGATCAAGCGGCTGAAGGAAGAGATCGAAGAGCTCAGGAAAGAACTGGGTCTCGATGACGAACCTGAGGAAGATTCTGGTAAGGCTGATGTTCAGGAAGGCCAGGAAGGCGATGCTGCTGACTCGACCGGGTGGGTCTGGGGATACGACATCACGGCTCAGCCTGGTCGCACGTATCGCTATAGAGTGGCCCTGGCGGTCTACAACCCACTATTTGCCAGGAAATTGAGCCTGGTCAAGGAACAGGAATCATTGGCTGAATCGATGATCAAGTTGATCGATTCCAGTGAATGGTCCGAGCCTGTGACCGTGGTGCCATCTCTGCAGGTGCTCGCTGTTCGAGCCATGCCATCCGGCTATGACGCCAATTCAGGGCGTTTGGGCTATGGAGAGGCTACTGCTGAGGTCTGGCGATTTTATGAAGGTCAATGGTGGCCTCGTCGGTTCAGTATTCAGCCAGGCGATGTCATTGGCGGTATTGCCCCTCCAGATGGCGTGGAGCCGGAGGGAACGGACCCGATTGATTTCTCGACGAACTGGTTTGTCGTTGACATCATGCCTCGAATCGGTGCCTCCAAGACGGATTCCAGGTATGGCAAAGGGGCCAAAATCATCATTCAGAACATGAATAACGGCTCAAGGATGATGATCGACCCCATCGAGGATGCGGCCAAACAACGGCCTGAAACAACTGCATTCTAGGACCCTAATGCGATTTCGGGCCTTTCGGAGTTTCAGGCGGGGGGGATCGGGCATGCCGCCGGCTTCAATCGCTGGAATCTCTTGAAATTTGATTGCGCAATTTCGGGGTTTGATCCCCCCGTGGCCGTTGACAGGGCCGTCGTACTTGGTATTCTACGACTTGCGCTGCAGATGGGACAAACGTCTGTAGCTTCGCTCTTTGACAAGTCATGATTTGTTCGATGATCGTCTGTCGTATCCACCAGGATAATCGGCAGGCGTGCTGAAGAGTCTGTCGACTCCGTAAGGGATAGACGGACACGTTTGCCGAATCCGCAAGGGATAGGCAGACACGTTTGCTGAATCCGTAAGGGATAGGCAGACACGTTTGCCGACTCCGCAAGGGATAGGTAGACAACATTTGATTCACCTGTGACATCTGCCGACAGATGTCGTTAGCAGGTGAAGTCGAGTTCGAGACAAATCGAGGCCGGTGACTGGTAAAGCATGCTGTCTAGGCATGCTGCGAAGTCTTGTTCGCGATGATGATTGAGACGCAAGTTGAAATTGTTGTCGGGGTCAGGGTGACGTGACCAGGTCACCAAGGGCACACGGTGGATGTCTTGGCGTCAGAAGGCGATGAAGGACGTGGGTACCTGCGATAAGCGTTGGGAAGCCGGAAACCAGGCAATGATCCAACGATTTCCGAATGGGGAAACCCGGCCCTACGGGGTCACCTGCACCTGAATGCATAGGGTGTAGGAGTTAACCTGGTGAACTGAAACATCTCAGTAACCAGAGGAAAAGAAAGCAAACGCGATTCCGTAAGTAGCGGCGAGCGAAAGCGGAACAGCCTAAACCGGGTTTCGGCCCGGGGTTTGGGCACCGATATGGCGAAGCATGAGACGTTTGAAGCGTCTGGAAAGTCGTACCAAAGAAGGTGATAGTCCTGTACGACGTTGATTGCCAGCCTAGGTGTTCCAGAGTAGTACGGAGCTCGTGAAACTCCGTATGAACATGGGGGGTCCACCCTCCAAGGCTAAATACTCTCTGACGACCGATAGTGAACCAGTAAGGTGACTGAACGATGAAAAGCACCCCGACAAGGGGAGTGAAAAGTACCTGAAACCGTGTGCTTACAAGCTGTGGGAGCCCTTCGGGGTGACCGCGTGCCTTTTGCATAATGATCCTGCGAGTTGCTCTCTGCGGCAAGGCTAAGTCGAATCCCGACGGAGCCGAAGGGAAACCGAGTCCTAAACGGGCGTTGAGTCGTAGGGGGCAGACGCGAAACCGGGTGATCTACCCATGGGCAGGTTGAAGGAGGGGTAATACCCTCTGGAGGACCGAACACACCTACGTTGAAAAGTGGGGTGATGACCTGTGGGGAGGAGTCAAAGTCTAATCAAACCCGGAGATATCTCGTTCTCCCCGAAATAGCTTTAGGGCTAGCCTCACGTTACAGTAATTGGGGGTAGAGCTACTGGATGGAGCTGGGGGGCCTATCGCCTACCCACTCCAACCAAACTCCGAATACCAATTACCTTTGTCGTGGGAGTCAGTCCATGGGAGATAAT
>DEYM01000143.1:0-1377 GCA_002364555.1 Phycisphaerales bacterium UBA3158
GCTGACTTTCGATGCGGCAGGCCGGCCAATCACACAGACGACAAATGCAATGATGGTCGCGATCGCCATCCGCCACGGGAATGCTGGCGGCACGAGATGGTCCTCGCCCCCGAACCAGGGCATCCACCAGTTCCAGGCGAACGGCTGCATCGCCAGCACAGCGAGCATTCCGATGATCAGAGCAAGACAGGCGGAGGTCGCATTACCTCGAGGCGTGAGCAGGATGGTCGCAAAGACACCGAGAAGACCGGCATAGGCGAAGACCATCACACCAAGCGCGAAATCAAGCAGCGTTTCGCCGCTGGCACTCTGCCAGAAGGCGCACAGGACGGCGAAGGCCGTCAAGGCGATCGTCCAGCAGAGGATGATCCACCTAGCCAGTCGTGTCTCGTCCTGAGGATTCAGCTGTGATCGATTGTTGGCGGACCTCCAGGGCCTCACGATGTCGGAGATGGTCGAGGCAGCCAGCGCGTTGAGTGCCGAATCGAGACTGCTCATCGCAGCGGCGAACAATCCGGCCATCATCAGTCCACGGATTCCCACCGGAAGATCACGAAGGATGAACAACAGGAAGACGTCACGATCACCAGCCGTGTTCATGGGAGGCAGGATGGGGCCGTTCTTCTCGACCTCCAGCCAGAGCAGCAGGCCCATTCCCAGAAAGATGAATGTCACCGGCCAGCCGATGAGGTTCGATGCGATTCCAGCCCATGCCGCCTTTTTCGGAGATCGGCACGTCAACAGTCGCTGCGCCATGTCCTGATCAGTTCCATAGGCTGCCACAAGAAACAAAGTCATTCCGATCGCCGCTCCCCAGACCGTGTAGGGCTTGGACCAAGACCAGGACCAATCGAACATCTGAAGCTTCTGGGCATCGACCAGTTTGCCCCAGGCTTCATCAGCCGGCATGTCGATCTTGTTCCACAACAGAATGAGTCCGATGCAGACCGTCCCGACAAGAACGCATGCCTGAAGGACATCCGTCCAGATCACGGCCCTGACGCCACCGAGCATCGTGTAGGTACAGGCCACGGCCGCCACGGCGATGATGGCGAAGATCAACGGGCCCTCTGTTGCCGAACCGAAGGCCACCAGCGCAAACGGGATGGCCGTCATGAACAGCCTGGCGCCACTGGCCAGAAGACGGCCAAGTCCGAACATCACGGCAGAACTGGCGCCCGCTCCGGCTCCGAATCGCTGGCCCACCAACCCGTAGACGCTGGGCGTCCCGGCCCGGAAGATGGCAGGCAGGAACATGAATCCGACGATTATGAAGGCGGCCAGCCCGGCAAATTTGAATGTGAGATATCCAAGGTCTCCTCGGAATCCCGCCTGGGGTCCGCCGATGAAAGTCGCAGCCGAGAGTGCCGTCGCGAG
>DEYM01000143.1:1710-7971 GCA_002364555.1 Phycisphaerales bacterium UBA3158
GTCGAGATGGCCACCGCCCAGACGGGCATGGACCTCCCAGCGAGAAAGAAGTCGTCTCCAGCCTCTTTTTTACGGGACACGACCGCTCCGACCAGAATCACGATCAGCATGTAGAAGCCCACGACAAACCAATCCAGAGCGACAAATTCACCGCTCTGAGGGGCTGAAGAGGGGACCTCAAGGGCCAGCAGGGGAGGGAATTCGATCATCTTTGCATCTTCTCTGCCGATCCAAGGCTTGAGCGCGGTGCGAGAACGGGTATGATGTGCGATTCCCGATCCCAGGAGGATTTCCCGTGTATGCCATCGTAGAAGACAGTGGAACTCAGATCATCGTCCGTGAAGGCGACGTGTTGGAAGTCGATCTCCGAGGAGAAGAGCAGGACGCCATCGTGTTCGATCGCGTACTGGCCATCAAGAGCGATGATGGGCCGGCCAAGCTTGGCACGCCCTACATCGACGGCGCTTCGGTCAAGGCCGAGGTCATGGGTGAAATCAAGGGATCCAAGATCGACGTGATCAAGTTCAAGCGTCGTAAGGGATACAAGCGAAAGACCGGTCATCGGCAGTCTTACCTCAAGGTCAAGATCAACGAGATCACGGGCTGATTCGCGAGTCGGCAAGCAAGCCTCCAAGCTCATACCTGTCGCCACGGACATAGATCACCTGACCAAAGGTGTTGGTCATGTGCTGGTTCACTATGTTTCGGACACGTTCCACCTCGGTGGTATCGCATGGACCGGAGAAGGTGCCGGACAGTTCCGCTGGAGAAAGCAGATCGACGAAGCCCTCGGTTGCCCGGGTGAGATCCAGCGACGCCTGATAGATGCTGAGGGTCATGGAACTGCTTCGGCCGGTTCCCACTGGATAGCCGAATCCACCACCTTCGTAGATTCCGACTTCGCCATCGGTGATGATGATGTAACGAATCGAGAGGTTCGTCGCCGTCGAGTCGATCGGCGTCCAGCCCGGACGAGGCTGAAAAAGCATCTCGACATGGAGGATCTGCCCATCGGGCATGATTTCCTGAGTCAGCTGATCGGCGGGGATATCCGTCATCCATACCGAGGTATCGACGTAGGGATCCTCTCCGCACACGGAATGGGAGAAGGTCATCGGTATGTAGTTGGCCCTGGTGGAGATGCGAGTCACGTCAGCACCAGTTGAAAAACCACCCACCCAATGCCTGGCCGTGTCGATGTACGCGCAACCTCCTGCAGCCATGGCCGACAGAATGACGACCGCCGCGAGGGAGTCGATGAGTTTTTCTCGTCTTGGCATGTTTTCGATTGTACTCAGGGCCTCGATCTCTCGCTGGCCCTACACTTGCCCAGAGTGAAAGCAGAAGAACAGAACAATCAGGATTCGGGCTGGGACAGTCGGGCACTTCAGGCCGACCCCCATGTCGACCCCGACAAGGCCTCCAGAGTCCAGGCCATGTTCGGCCAGATCGCGGCCAGATACGACCTGAACAACAGGATCCACTCCCTGGGCAGGGATCAGGCGTGGCGAAAACGTGCTGTGAAGATGGCGGCCGTATCTCCCGGGGATCATGTCCTCGATGTCGCCTGCGGCACAGGAGACTTGACCGAGGCGTTCGCTGGCTCCGGAGCCGCTGTCGTCAAGGGCATCGATTTCACGCCTGAGATGCTTGAGCTCGCCAAGGTCAAGGCCACGCGAAGAAAGCGTCCATCCGGCGTTCCAAAGCCGGTGTACGAACAGGGCGATGCCATGGCCCTGGCTGTGCCCGATGAATCATTCGACATCGTGTCGATCGCCTTTGGCATCCGCAACGTCACGAATCCGGCCAAGGCCATCGGTGAATTCCATCGAGTGCTCCGGCCGGGAGGGCGTCTGGTCATCCTGGAATTCTGCCAACCGAGATTCGCTCCGATGCGGCTGTTCAACGGCTTCTACTGCAAGCGAATCATGCCCATGACCGCCAGCCTGATCGCTCGGGATCGAAGCGGTGCCTATCGCTATCTGCCCAGATCGGTGGAGACCTTCAGCGAACCTGATCAGCTGGCCCAGATGATGACCGATTCCGGTTTCGGGCACATCAGCCAGATCAGAATGACCATGGGGATCTGCGCCGTCTCGGCGGGCATCAAGACACCGTCCTGATTGAATCCATTCCGATGATCAGCTGCCGTTCTCGCACGGGCCCCAACCATCTATGACCATCAGCAGATCGGCCACGTTCACGACGCCATCATCATTGACATCCGTCGATTCCGACGTGGTCTCCCAGTCATCGATCACCTTGAGGATGTCCTGGACATCAATCCAGAGGTCGTCATTGACATCAGCTGGACAAGCCGCTTCCGGCTTTGAATGCGTATCGAGATAGTCGAAGAGCCTATCCTTGCCTTCGTCGGTGAATGATGGAAAATGTCGGCCGCCGAAGATCTCCCAGAGCTCGGCTGATCCGGATGCCTCTTCCTCACATCCTTCGTACAACCAGCGATTCGTCTCGTCGAAGAACGTCAGCCAGTCGAGATCGAAGCTGCCTCCGAACGTGGCCTCGGTCGAACATCCATTATGCGATGCCCAGTATTCGATGCTCGTGTTGACGCCCGGATAGGGGGTCAGTCCGATCAGTCCCCCGAGCCAGAAGATGATCGGATCAAGCGTGCCATGAATCTGCAGGACATGGATCGGATCGGTGGGATCGCAGGTCGACTGGTCGTACCACATGGCGCCGGAGATGCTCACGACCGAAGCGAAGACGTCCGAATGTTCGCAGGCCAGTCGATGGCACATGAAGCCGCCGTTGGAATGGCCGATGAGATGAATTCTTCCGGGATCGATGTCGTATCTGGACTGGATGGATTCAACCAGAGCCATCAGATATCCGACATGATCCGGATCATTGCCGAACATGTCGCAGCAGGCGTCGGTCGCATTCCAATAGAACTCGCCAACGGCATCCTGGCTGCCATCGGGCTTGACGAAGAGGTAGCCACGATCGCCGGCATCCTCCTGAAGAGGCAGCAGAATGTTGTACCAGGCCGTCGTCAGCGGCGAATAGCCATGCAGAAAGATGAGGAGCGGCATGGGCTGCCCGGAGTCGTGGTTGTCGGGCAGGAAGACGGGGACCTCGTCCGGTGGCACCTGGCCGGGCCAATCGGCATGAGCGGATGACGTTGCCAGCATGAACAGGATGATGGGGAGCAGTAATCGCATGCCCGATTCTAAGAGCTTGCGATAAACGATCAAGCTCATGATTGCATTTGGCATGGATATGCATATTCATGCCCGCAAATCAGGTAATGACGATGAATTAGAGCTTGTTTCACCATTCATGCTTTCAAATGCATATCTGAGATTTATGCTGTGAACTGGTCGAGATTTGATTCATGGGGGCACGATGTCATGAAAATGAAAGCGCATGCCGGGCTACCGGCGACGGTGCTGATCTTCACGGTCGCCGTGAACGCGGCGGTATTCGCAGATGTCATCACCAGCGAATACATCTCGAGCACGAACTTCAAGTTCCAGATAGACGACATGCCTGATTTCGATCAGCTCCGAGACACACTTGGAGCTGATGCCAATGGAGATCCCGGAGGCATGTACTGTTCCCCGACATCGCAGACCAACCTGCTTGGCTATATCACGACACACGGCTTCGAGGATGTCGGTCCTCGTGAGGCCGACTGGGAGAACGAGGAGGACTACGGCGTCGTCACCGCCATCATCTCGAATCAGGCATCCCTTTCATCGACGCAACCGCTCAATGGAACATCCAGCGGCAACGCCTTCGATGCACTGGTCTACTTCCTCAATGCGAGAGCGCCGGGCGTCTTCTCGGTGACATCCAATTCGGCCACCAACACGACCGGCCCCACGCTTCGGAGCATCGTCGAGAACAACGTCAATGGCGCCATCAGCATGTTCGGGTATGGAATATACGATTCACTCGGCGAGGATGAGTTCGGAAGACTCGTGCTTGACAGGAATGGTGGCCATGCCGTCACCTTCGCACAGGGTTTCTGCCTTGGTAATGACCAGGAGATCGGCTACAACGATCCCGACGACAGCACCATCACAAGCACTCAATCAAACTTCTCGCTTGATCAATACGATGTGGAGTCGACCCATTTCGTCAGATCCGACACGCTCAGCAACGCCTGGCAGCTGGGGAGCCGAACAGGCAGCCGCATCATGCGAGGCGCCACACGCTATCGAATCATCGATTCGGTGATACACATTCGTCCTCGCGGATGCTACTCATGGGATTCAAGTGAAAATCAGTTCACGATCGAATGGGCCGGAACGCTGGATGGATACAATCCCACCAGTCTCCTGAGCGGGCCTGTCGCCGGCAACCTCACGGATATCGATCTGGGACCTCTGGGCAATTCGATCTGGTATGCGGATGAGCAAACCGGGCAGCCATGGAGAATTGAACTGGCCAATGGAAACGCCACCGAGCTCGTGCATCCGCACGAAGTGCTGCAGCTGGAATTCGCGAGGGACTATTCGCTGATCTATCTTGGCAAGCAGCAGATCTCGAGAGTCCATCCATATGCCGAGCCCGGGGCGAACATGCCCCAGCCGCAGACCGCTTTTCTTCCATGGCATCGTGGCTACATCGCCATGTCGATAGATCACATGACCAACACCTGCTGGTTCGCTGACGAGCAGGCTGTCTTCCGGATTACAGCCAGTCTTGATGGAGATCCGAATCAGGTCCAGATGCCTGATCAATGGCCACAGGGTCTGGACATCATGGACCTGGCCGTCACGGGTATCCCGGACATGCCGATATCGATACTCGGTCAGGATGGTCGAGTCATGCTCTGCGGGGTGTCCGAAAGCGGGCAGTTGATCATGAAGGATGTCATCTGGACAGATGGCACGATCTCGTCGGTCCAGTTCAACGATGAAAGAGATCTGGTCGGCTACAGCGAACAGGGCATCCAGCTCCACAGAAACGTGGATGGCGACTGGTCGATGCTCGATGATCATCCGTTCAAGGGAAGGGTCTTCTCCGGAAGAGCCGTCATGGCCATGAGCCGAAGCAACTTCGATCCGCAGATGCACACCGGAGAGAAGTGGAGACATGTCCGGGATGTCGTTGGCGTCGCCGGCGACCTGAATGAGGATGGGGTCGTCGACATCGATGATCTCCTGAAGCTTCTGGGCAACTTCGGCAACTCTGGCGACGGGGACTTCGATGCAGATGGGATCGTCTCGATAGACGATCTTCTGCATCTTCTTGGGCTTTGGACGACCTGAGTAGAGTTTGAATCTGAAAATCGCAGGATGACGGTGGGGGAGTCAGTCCCCCTTGTCGATCCATGTCTTTCGCATGAGCTCGTAGCCTGCAGGATCAATAGCCATCAATTCGCCCTTGACGAACGGATGGAAGTCGTTGCAACCGAAGTAAGACTCGGTCGTCTCGGCGAAATACTCCATCTGGTTCGTGAGGGCATAGTGCTTACGAGGCACGCCAGAGATATGTAAAACTTCCTCATAGTCACCCGCGTCGACCTTGTTCTGCCAGGCGGCGATGATGGATGGATCGTCGTAGCCGAACACCTGATCGTGATAGCCATGCGACAGCTCATGGAGAACCATCCACGGTTGTCCCTTGGTCCATTCCAGGAAAGCACGGGCATCGCCGACTTCCACGGCGCCTTCCTTGTCCGGGTTGTAGCCATTTGGAATGAGCCAGTCTCTGGAGACGTGGTAGCACATGCAGGCTGTCTTGGGCATGTCGAGCTCGACCCAGATCTCAATCTTCCGAATTCGGTCCAGTGCTGGCTGTGGAACTTTTCTCGTTGTTCGATAGAGCTGGTCACTCAGAAGATCGATGGTGTCCTTCCTGAGAACGGGATGATCATCAAGGGAGGGATTGACCAGGACGGGCCAGCCATGAATCTCGAGTCGGTGATACTCGTTGGTCGGAGTGAACTCCGTTGCCGACTCGACACCTGGCATCGGTTGAGACTCGTCATGGCTTGCGGCAAGGAGCCAGATTGGAATCAGGGACAAGGTCCCAAGCACGATGATCATCGATCGCTTCATATCCAGGAATCCTTATCTGGGAGACCAGCCCCCACGGCCTCCATATGGAGAATTTAACGTAATGTTCATTATCGGCGATCTGGGCCAGAGAGGGCGGCAACCGGGATTCCGTCGGCGACAGCCGCCAGGATGCGATCGATCCGGCCCACTGCCTGAGTTGGATGCGTGCCATCAAGATGCCTCATGATCGATTCCCTGATCGCAGCCAGCTCGGCGGAACATCTCC
>DEYM01000074.1:0-3654 GCA_002364555.1 Phycisphaerales bacterium UBA3158
CTTTCTCGAACTATTCGTGGCCTTCCTGCAGGCCTTTATCTTCATGTTCCTGACGACGGTCTTCATCGGACAGATGACCCATCATCACGAACACGACGATCATCATGAAGATGCGCATGGAGCTGGTGAACCGGCCATTGCACATTGACCCTGGATTACAAGTCGAACCGGAGTGGGCCGGGACGATTCAAAATAGAACACGCTCTGGATGCAACCCACAACATCCAATATGAACAGCTCATTTCGAGCAAAGCTTTAAGGAAAGCGACGAGAACAATGAAGCAACTCCTCGCCCTGACCGGAACCGCGTTGGCCGCTCTCTTCTTCTTTGGTGGTGATGTCGCCATGGCTGCCGATGGTGCAGAAATGGCTGTCGATGGTGTAGAAACTGCAAAAAAAGCAGTTGTAACCACTGGCGTTGGCATCAAGGGTATTGGTGGCGGTCTCGCTGCTGGTGCCGCTGCAATCGGTGCTGGTATCGGCATCGGCAACATCGGTAGTAACGGTGTGCAGTCAATCGCCAGACAGCCTGAAATGGCTGGAACCATCTCCACTCAGATGATTATCTTCGCGGCACTCATCGAGGGCGTTGCTCTCTTTGCAGTCGTCGTCGGCCTGCTTGCCATCCTCTGATCAGGACGGCAGGCTTTGGGCCCGGTGGTGCGTCACATGATGGCCACCCCGGGCCGATGATCCCAGGAGGCTACCAATGGCCTTTATCGTGCTCGCAGAGCAATCACCAGTCAATGTTCAGTTGATTTCACTGATCACGACGATTGTCGTGTTCCTTCTCTTCTTCTTCGCTGCCGCCTACCTGGTCTGGCCAAAGATCATGTCCGGCCTCGATGAGCGGGAGCTGAAGATCAGACGTGAAATCGAATCAGCGGAAGCCGCACGCGCCGAAGCAGCAGCCTCTCTCAAACGGCAGGAAACTGAGCTTCTCGAAGCCCAGCGACAAGCCACAGCCATGGTTGCCCAAGCCAAGGCCGATGCCGAGAAGCATGCAACGGAACTCCGTGTCAAAGCAGAAGCAGATCTTCTCATGAAGCGGGAACAGGCCACGAAAGAGATCAAAGCTGCCAAGGAAGCTGCCATCAGCGAGTTGAACTCCCAGGCGGGAAGCCTGGCGACTTCGATTGCCGGTCGCATCCTGCAGCGTGAAATCTCCGCGGATGACCAGCGGGACCTGATTGACGAATCGCTCAAGTCATTCGCATCTTCCCATTCCAACTGAAGCAGATAGAGATGCCCACTCATACCGACACGCTCGCCAAGATCTATGCAAGAAGCCTCTTCGAACTATGCGAAGAAGCCGGCGGTCGAGACATGATCCATGAGGTGGCAGAAGAGCTCGAACAGGTATGCGAACTGGCTCGCAAGGATCCCCAGTTCCGCATGTTCCTGAATTCACCTCTTCTCGAGCCTGCGGCAAGAAACGCGAGTCTGAAAGTCATTCTCTCGGATCGAATCTCCGACCTGCTGCTCAGATTCATGCTTGTCCTGAACGACAACAAGCGACTTTCGCATCTCCAGATGATCGAGGCCGCTTTCGTCCAGTTGGTACATGAATACTGTGGGCGAATCGAAGTGGATGTCACGACTGCCCAGCCGATGGATGCCGCCACCATGGATGCCATCACGAAGCAGCTCCACGATGTCCTGGGCAAGGAGCCCGTTGTCCACGCCCATGTCGATGCCGATCTGATTGGAGGCGTCACGCTTCGAATCGGTGATCAACTGATCGACGGTTCGGTGGCAACCCAGCTCCGCAAGCTGGAACAGGAACTCAAGCACAGCGGTAGCCATGAAATCCGCGAACATCCGGAACGCTTCCTCGGGGAGAGCGCCTGATGATCGCACGCTGCCTGATGCACCTGGTACTCGGTTTCTCCATGGCCAGTGGCGCCATGGCGGATGGTGGTGAGAACACACCCCGTCTGGCCGTGACGGGCATCGGCAGAGCCATGGTCCCTGCGGATCAATTCCAGGTCACTCTGGGAGTGAGAAGCTCCTCTCAGGAGCTTCAGAAGGCTCAGCAGGATGTGACGAAGTCCATGACGACTGTTCTGGCCGCCCTTCGGGCACTCGGTCTCGAGGCCCCTGCGGACTTCCAGACATCCCGATACGACATCTCGCCACAGTTGCCCCCCAGAAACAATTCGCGAAATCAAGCCACGAACCAGAAGCCCCGCGAGATCATCGGATACGAGGTCTCTGCGAACATCCTTGTCCGAACCATGCACATGGACAAGGCCGCGAAGATCATCGAGTCGGCCGTATCAGCAGGTGCCAATGACGTTGGACAGATCGCCTTTACCTCCTCCGATCCCAGAAGTGGTCGCGGCGAGGCCATCAAGAAAGCTGCCAAGAACGCGATGGAAGACGCCAGTACGCTGGCGTCGGCCACGCAGTCGAGGCTTGTTCGCATTCTCGATCTCAGCATCGACAATGCAGGCCCTCAACCGAAGTCCATGAACGCCATGAGACTCGGTGGTAGTGGTGCCGAATCAATTGAAATGAACCCAGGAGACGTAACGGTCACAGCTCGTGTGACCATCGTCTACGAGATCGATTCCGCTAGTACGCAGACGTCTGCACGCCAGCGACCAGAGACAGGAAGGAACGCGTCGTGAAGATCAGGACGGATGAAATCACCTCAGTCATCAAGCAGGAAATCGAGCAGTACTCAAGTCAGCTCGAGATCTCCGAAGTCGGCAAGGTGGTCGAGGTTGGTGACGGTATTGCCAGGATCTATGGCCTCTCAAACGTGATGGCCAGTGAACTTCTCGAATTCGAGACCAATCGCGGCCCGGTCATGGGTCAGGCGATGAACCTCGAGGAAGACACGGTCGGCGCCGTTATCTACGGCGACTACCTCGCAGTCCGGGAAGGCGACACCGTTCGTTCAACCAATCGACTGCTTGAAGTTCCAGTCGGCGAATGCATGCTGGGTCGAATGGTCGATCCGCTTGGTCAACCACTGGACGGCAAGGGCCCCATCGACAGCTCCGAGACCATGAAGCTCGACATCGTGGCTCCGGGTATCGCCGCCAGACAGCCCGTCAAGGAACCTCTGCAGACAGGCATCAAGGCCATTGACTCGATGATTCCCGTCGGACGTGGTCAGCGAGAGCTCATCATCGGTGACCGCAAGACCGGCAAGACCGCCGTCGCCATCGACGCCATCATCAACCAGAAGGAATACTGGGGCACCGATGACGCGGTCGTCTGCATCTACGTCGCTGTCGGTCAGAAGGATTCGACTGTCGCCGGTGTTGTCGACACGCTTCGAACCAATGGCGCCATGGACTACACGATCGTGGTCAACGCCGGTTCCTCCAGTGCCGCTCCTCTGCAATACATCGCTCCCTATGCCGGTACGGCCATGGGTGAATACTTCATGTGGCAGGGCAAGAAGGGCAAGACACCCAAGCACGTGCTCTGCATCTACGACGATCTCTCCAAGCAGGCGACTGCCTACAGGCAGCTCTCCCTTCTTCTTCGTCGTCCACCCGGCCGCGAAGCCTATCCCGGAGACGTCTTCTATCTTCACAGCCGTCTTCTGGAACGCTCGACGAAGCTCTCCGATGAAAACGGTGGCGGGTCACTGACCGCGCTTCCGATCATCGAGACCCAGGAAGGCGACGTCTCGGC
>DEYM01000074.1:3990-16126 GCA_002364555.1 Phycisphaerales bacterium UBA3158
TACATCCCCACCAACGTGATTTCCATCACGGATGGTCAGATCTACCTGCAGCCCGAGCTGTTCGCTTCGGGTGTTCGACCTGCCGTGAACGTCGGTATCTCCGTCAGTCGCGTGGGCGGCAATGCACAGATCAAGGCCATGAAGGAAGTCTCCGGCTCCCTGCGACTCGACCTGGCGGCTTTCCGCGAGCTCGAGGCATTCGCCCAGCTGGGTACCGAACTGGACAAGTCCTCCCAGCAGCAGCTCGAGCGAGGCAGTCGAATGGTCGAACTGCTCAAGCAGGGCCAGTACCGTCCATTCAACGTCATCGATCAGAGTCTCTCCATCTTCGCCGGAACCAAGGGTATTCTCGACGATCTCCCGATCGCTTCCGTTCATGCCTTCGAGGAAGCCATGCTGGAGCACTTCAAGACGAGCCAATCCGATCTTCGCGACAAGCTTGTCGAGTCCAAGAGCTTCAAGGGACTTGAAGACGACTTCATGACTGCAATGAAGGAATTCAAGGCAGGCTGGCAGGCTTGATGCGAGCCTTCTCCAAGGCTCGATCATGCCTTCTTGCTGGCGCAACGATTCTTCTGATGGTGGGCTGCCAGGGAACTGGAAGCTCACCTCAGAACCTGGCCGAAGCTCCATCTGGCTCAGATATCCAGACCGAGGTCAAGTGGCCCATTGAATTCCTTGAAGGCCACTGGGAAGGCGAAGCCTGGCGAATCAATTCGCGAGGCACCAGCCGATTCATGGACCACCTGAGCATGTCCGTCGATGCCAACGGGCTGATCTCCGCGGAGCGTTCATGGAAGACTCTGGATGGCGCTGGTGGCCATCGTGGGCGGACGCCCGTCAAGAAGGACGTCGAAGAGCTCATAGGCGTCTTCAACCCCCATAACGGTGAATTCAGGCTGGTCGAAATGGAAGAGCCCGGGACCATTTCAGGACAGGTGATCGATGAGAACACGATCGTCTTCTACAGCACTCAGCCGGGACGTCAGCCGTCGACCTCCTCCGAGAGGCTCTCTCGCGTTCCAGCCCCCTGACTCGAGCTGATCTTCACGGCACTAATTTGGCCAAATGGCACAACCAATCCCTCGGGAATTGCCGAGGTAGCCCGCTATGAGCCGATGTAAAGAGCCATATGAGCATCTCTAACGAAAACACACTCCAAATCGCCATCGAAGCCGTTGCCGCAGCGTGCTCGGTCACGCGATCCGCTCAGCAGGCCAGAGAAGCATTCGGCAGCCTCACCAAGGACGATCGAAGCCCTGTGACCGTCGCTGATTATGCTGCCCAGGCCATCGTCGCCATGACCCTTCAGGAGCGGCTCCCAGACCCACGAGAGCACGCACTGATCGGCGAGGAGGACTCTGGTGATCTGTCCTCCGATGAGGCCCAGCTGACCCGGGAAGGTGTCCTGAGACTGGTGAAGACCTACCGTCCCGCGGCGGATGAAGCTGCTGTTCTGGCAGCAATCGATTCCGGCAGTCACGACGGCAGCGGCGGTAGCTACTGGACACTCGATCCTGTGGATGGAACCAAGGGTTTCCTGCGTGGCCAGCAGTTCGCGATCGCACTGGCCAAGATAGAAGACGGTGAGGTCCAGCTTGGCGTCATGGGTTGTCCCGGACTACCGGTGGATCAGGCCACGGCCTTGGATGTACCCGATCCCGGTGGCGTCATCTATGCGGCCATCAAGGGTAGGGGTGCGTGGGAATTCGCCGGTTGTGATCCGAATATCGAGCCCATGAGAATCAGCTGTGATTCATGGAACCCGGATCGGCCCCTTCGCTATTGCGGTTCGGTTGAAAAGGCGCATGGCAGCGTATCTGATGCCTCGAGACTCATCGACTCCCTTGGTGGAGGCCAACGGGTAGCCGTGGATAGCCAGTGCAAATACGCCATCGTCGCTCGCGGACAGTCGGACGCCTATCTACGCATGCCCAAGAACGCCGAATACGTCGAGAAGATCTGGGATCACGGCGCAGGCTCCATCATTGCATCGGAGGCCGGGGCCATCGTCTCCGATATTCATGGCAAGTCTCTTGATTTCAGTCATGGAGCCTTGCTCAAGGCGAATTCCGGGGTCATTGTTGCAGTCCCGGGGCTGCATGAATCGTTGATCTCCGGCATCCGTGAACTCGGACTTGGACCCGCCTCAGAAGGCTAATACTGACAGGGATCTCATGGGATTCGAAGCTTGGTTCACTCTGGGAACGATCGGCCTGGTGATGGCTGCTCTTGTGAGCAATCGCATGCAGGTGGATACAGCCATGCTTGGCGGGCTGATCATCCTGATGGTGGCTGGTGTCATGGACTTCACACAGGCTGTTTCAGGCTTTGCCTCGACCGCCGTGTTGATGATCGGCGGCTTGTTTGTGATTGCCGCCGGCCTCGAGGAGACAGGCGCCCTGTCACTGTTCTCCGATCGGCTGCTCGGACGACCAAAGACCATAGAGCAGGCCCAGATGCGGCTTCTTCCACCCATTGCTCTTTGCTCCGGCTTCCTCAACAACACGCCCATCGTAGCCATGTGCATACCGGTGGTGCGCGACTGGGCTCGACGCCAACGTCTGTCCGAAAGCCACCTGCTCATGCCGCTGAGCTTCGCGGCGATTCTGGGTGGCAAGCTGACATTGATCGGAACCGCATCCAACGTCGTCGTCATGGAGGAATTCACCTCATGGCTCAACACGGACCATGCCTGGTTGAAGGAAGTTGGATTCGAATCGCTCCCACCATGGCTCGAGTTCTTCGGCATAGGTGCCATCGGGCTGCCGGCTGCCATAGTCTGCATCATCGCCATGGTCTTCCTGACAAAGCGGGTTCTTCCCGTTCGAAAACCAGTTGATATCGACAACATCGATGTCCGCGAGTATCAGGTGGAACTCATCGTCCAGGCCAGCTCCCCTATCGTTGGCCAGACGATCGAGGAAGCGGGACTCAGACAGCTCCCGGACCTGTTCCTGAGTCAGATCGAACGTCAGCGTACGCTTCTGCCGGCAGTCTCCCCTGCTGAAAAGCTCGAGGCGGGCGACCGTCTTGCGTTTGTCGGCGCACTTGAATCCGTACTTGATCTTCGTCGCCGTATCAGAGGGCTTGAAACCCCCGACAAGCAGTCGAACAAACTCGACATCGCCAAGACAACCAGACGATTGGTCGAGGCCGTCGTTTCCTCCACCTCTCCGCTTCTGGGGCGGTCCATTCGTGAATCGAGATTCCGCAGCACCTATGAAGGTGTCGTGATCGCCGTCCACAGACAGGGACAGCAGATAAATGGCAAGATTGGAGACATCGTCCTCAAGACGGGCGATGTCCTTCTGGTGGAGACCCATCACAACTTCGCCAGCAACTGGCGGAACAAGCGCGACTTCTATCTCGTCTCCAATGTGGATGACAGTCGGCCTGTACGCCACGAGCGTGCCCTGATTTCCCTCGCCATACTCCTGTTGCTCGTATCCCTCCTGATCTTCAAGCCCTTCGACTTGGGAGCGGTACCTTCGGTATGGATGTGCGCCCTGCTGATGGTCCTGACCAGATGCGTGACCGGCACGATCGCCAGACGATCGATCAACTGGCAGGTACTGCTCGCCATCGCAGCGGCCATCGGAATCGGCAAGGCCATGGATGCCAGCGGTGCAGCGACAGGGATCACTCAGTTCCTGATATCAACCGCGATGAGCATGGGATTCGATCTCACCGGCATGTTGATCGTCCTGTTCATCGTCGCCTCCATCGTGACACAGCTCGTGACACCATTCGGCGCAGGGGTCCTGATGTTCCCGATCACGATCGGAATGGCCGAACACTTCATGGTCAATCCACTGCCCTTCGTGTTCACGTTGATGATGAGCGTGGGAACCAGCTTCATGACACCTGTTGGCTACACCACGAATCTGATGGTCTACGGCCCCGGCAGCTACCGTTTCATGGACTACATGCGACTTGGACTTCCACTGGCCATTCTGGCAGGTGTGGTCACCATCCTGCTGACACCGATCATCTTCCCCTTCTGATTGCATCCGATGGCTCTACGACTCATTCTTCGGATCATGCTTCGAACGATCGGCTGGCTGATTCTGCTGACATCCCTGCTGTTCATTGCCGGATGGAATATCGGCTGGATAGTCGGGGATCGATGGCTCTGGTCTCAATGGTTCTCGTGGATCCCGGCGCTTGCATTGGCACCTATCGGCCTGCTCCTGATGGCCTCCGCTCCTCTGGCCTTCGGAAGGAACATCGGATGGCAGGCTGGATTGTCGCTGATACTCGCTGGACCGACTCTCTTTCTGGTCCAGAACTGGAGACCTGGACTATCCCCCGATGAAGAACTCGATGGAATCACGATCACACACTGGACACTCGGGAGCGTGCTCAGCGATGAAGACGTCTATGCCGAGACGCTTCTCGATACCGGCTCGGGATTGAACATCATCGAAGGTGGTCGAAAAGTGCGATGGACCCAGTCGGTGAAGGAATGGCTTGGACCTGGAACAACCTCGCCATCGACCGGTATTTTCAGTGTCATCACACAGCTACCGATGAGCCGACTTCGCAACCTCGTATGGGCAGATGGCATTCATGTGGCCAAGCTGGATGTGCATGGACCGGGCTTCGTCGAACAGCCGCTTCGAATACTGCTCGTCGATCTGCCCTCCGATCCTGCACGAAGTCGTTGGAGGATCGCCAGTGAGTTCAGGGAACTGCTTGAACAGACGGAACCTGGTGAATTCGATTTGGTCATGGGGGACTTCAACATGCCAGCTGACAGCAAGGCCTTGGCCTCGTTGTTTCCTGGTTATCGACAGAGCTGGGACATCTGCGGGCAAGGCTGGGGGCCGACCTACCCGAGAGCCTGGCCAGTGGCGAGACTGGATCACGTGCTTCAGGGGCCTGGAGTCGAGGTAACCATGCTTCGGACCATGGACCCTGGACTGGGGCGTCATTGCCTGCAGACCATGACCGTCAGACCACGCGACAACGCGGCTCGAAACAGGTGAATCCCGAAACGGGCCCACTACCTCTTCTTGAATATATCCCAGAGGATTTGAGTGACTTCGCCACCACTGCCGATCGTATCCTGCCCATCAGCAGGCAGGACTCTGGACAACTTCCAATCCTCCAGCCATTCGACTGAGAGATCCATATGGAGCACGTTGACGCCCCCATCGAAGTTGAGATCGCTGGAACGTCGCATGCCGTCCGCCAGAAGGATCGATTTGTAGCCATCCATGAATGATCGAGGTCGCCACTTGTCGGGATCCTGTTCCGGATCCCAGTACTTGTGACCTGCGTAGTGGTAGTTGGTGTAGATCGTTCGTCGAGGATTGATGTCCTCGTTGCCGACCCGCATGGTCATGACCTGATTGAGATCGTTCCAGTTTTCCCTGTACTCATCCAGACGATGTGCACCGGTATGCCCCGGTGAGTAGAAAACCGATGGTTCATCGATGAACTGGTATTGGAAGAGCCGCCCGATCCCGTCAAATCCACTACTGAGCCAGCGGGCATGCTTGCGGTTGGGGCTGTAATTGCTCAATTGATCCGGTGTCCAGGCTCTCATCAACTCGCCGAGATCGAGGTTCTCGACATCGTCGAGTGCGTTGCTCTCGGGAAGGTTGCCATTCGAGCTGTCCGCATACAGCGAAATGGCCTGACCGATGTTTCTCTGATTGGACTTGCTGATGACACGATTGGCGGCGTCTCGAACACTTGCGAGTGTCGGCAACAGCAGCCCGGTGAGAATCACAACGACTGACATAACCACGAGCAATTCGATGAGGCTGTACCCACGATTCGAAACCCGTGAAGGTCCGAAGTGATCCCGATCGACTCGGGTCAGCAATCTGTGGGTCCGGCTCAACAAGCCTCAATCCCTTCTGACGTTTGTTCTTCTGGGCCAGGATAGGCCTTCGGAAGATCGGTCATCCATCCCCGAAAACGGGGTTCCTCACCTGTCTACAGTACACAAACTTGGGGTGAATTTAGATTTCAACTGACCATATTTACAATCTAAGAAACCTTTAAATAGCCCCAATAAGCCCCAACAGGCCATACAGACCAAAAAACGACCTCATTTCCTCCGATGTCCCGTATCTTGAAGGGAACCGCACGGCATGATCCTGCGGAGTTACCCATTGATGGGGGTTCGACTTGGAGCAGTTGGAGTCACATCTCATGCAACGAATCGCTGCGGGCGAAGAAAACGCCGTGGCTGAGTTGTACGACAGATTTGGTGGCTTGGTTTTTAGGGTTGCGAGACAGCTTTTGCCGACCAATGCTGAGGCAGAAGACGCAGTTCAGGAGATATTCGTACGTCTATGGCAGACAGCAGAAAGATTTGATCCACAACGAGCCAAACTCGTCACCTGGGTCATGCTCATCGCCAGAAGACATCTCATCGATCAGCTCAGACGCAAGTCCGTGAGACCCAAATCATCCAGCCTGGAACAGGATGCACTTCAGGCCATACCTCATCAGGGGAAAGAAAAGGGCATCCCGGGATATCAACACGAGCAGGCCACAGCCCTGCAAAGATGCCTGTCCGACCTGCCAGAACTTCAGAGGATCGTAATTGAACGATCCTATTTACAAGGATTCACGCTCAGAGAAGTCAGTCGACAACTCGATGCCCCGCTTGGAACCGTCAAATCCGCACTAAGCCGTGGACTCCACAAATTGCGAGAACGTGCAACAACGGCCGAATTCAAGGAATGGGCTGCATCCTGAAACGAATTGTGAACTACATATGAACCCAACAAAGCAAATTACGATTCCCCAACTAGTAGAAATGGCTTCACTCGACGCCTTTGGTCTTCTGGACGCAGAGGATTCCCTCAGATTCGAGGATGCCTTCCTGGCCGCACCGGTCAGGATTCGTGAATCCATTCTGGAACTTCAGGCCGAGATGGTGTTGGAAGACCCTCTGCTGTCCACCGAGATGCCCGATGATTCGCTTCGGGCCAAGGTCATCAAGAGAGTCGCTGTCGCCATGTCCGAACGTGACGAGACGCTCCAGCCTCTGGCCCAGATCGGCCCCGCCAGCGATTTCACTCAACCGTCAATCGAGAACCGGTCATTCAGCCAATCCATCTGGACATGGCGTGCCGTGGCTCTGGTCCTGCTTGGCGTATCGATCACTCTGGCCGTCTTCGGAATCGTCGCAGACCGAAATCACCGAGAGCTGATTCAGGCCATCAACAATCGCCAGGCTGACTTCACGATGAATCAAGCCCCCGGTGCGACCGCTCAGATCGCCTGGCCTACGGATGATGGTAGCTATCAGATCGTCTCGTTGGTCGATCCAACCGGCAACGCGGGCCGAATCCGTTTCTTCATGAACCCGGATGGCAGTAACCCTCGCGTGGCCTACGATCTCGATGCCAAGTCAGGACCATTGACGATCTATGCAATCGACGATGACGGTGAATTCGGTCCAAAGGGCGCCGAGTACGTGGTTGCCCAGCTGAACCCGAAGGACACCTCGGCATCGGTGATCGATACATTCGACTCCAAGTGGATCGGCAAGACACGACTGGTCGCTCGAACCGCCAATGGACGCGATCTGCTGATACAGATCTGATTCGTCTCTGAGATAGAACACAAGGCCCCGCATGAATTCATTCATGCGGGGTTTTTTCTGTTGTCGACTGCCTTCACAAGGCCCGTTTTTCCCATTCCTGTTCAAGGGGCAGAAGCGAGGTCTCGATCTGCTGTCTTTCAGCCGTCAGTCGCTTCACAGCTGCTCCATC
This sequence comes from Phycisphaerales bacterium UBA3158, assembly GCA_002364555.1. Taxonomy (GTDB): domain Bacteria; phylum Planctomycetota; class Phycisphaerae; order Phycisphaerales; family SM1A02; genus UBA1668. The sequence goes on from DEYM01000074.1 coordinate 11,733, forward strand.
GGTGTAGACATCCGGTTGGCCCAGCTCTCCATCGATCTCGTTCCGACGTCTCTCCATCGCTTCGATCTGGGATTCCAACTTGGTCAGACTCAATCGGGACAACGGATTCGAAGACTCCTTCTTCCTGGTCGGCTGATTGACAGGTTTGGAGTTCTTCGCTGCAATCGGCTGTTCTGCGGGCGAAGGTGTCGCTGCCTGAGACTGGCTGAGCCAGTCGGAGAGCCTGCCATCGTGGACGGTGGCTCCGCCCTTGCCATCCAGGATCACAAGCCTGTCACACGTCGCCTCGAGAAGCGCCCGATCATGGCTGATCAACAACAGGGTCCCGTCCCAGGGGCCGGAACGCCCGAGCATTGCCTCGACCTGTTCAGCCGACGGCAGATCCAGATGATTCGTGGGTTCATCCAGAACGAGAACATTGTGCGCACCACCCACCAGAGAGGCCAGGATGAGTCGTGACCGTTCCCCACCGGACAAGGAGGCGATCAACTGTTCCTGCATCTGACCACTGAACAGGAACGCTCCAGCGAGATCTCGAGCCTCCTGTTCCGAGACATGGCCTCCATCACGCATCTTCGAGAGCGCATTTCGCAGCCATTCCCAGGCTTCCATCGACTTGTCGAGATGGTCCTGCTCCTGGCGATACCAGCCGATCTTGAGACGCGTACCGTTTCGGACCTGCCCCGCGGATGGCTCGATTTCACCAAGAATGCAGCGAACAAGCGTGGTCTTGCCACTCCCATTTGGACCGATGATGCCTATTCGTTCCCCTCTCTGGACTCTCAGATCGAGTGATCGCATGACCGTATGCTCACCCCAGGCAGTGGAGAGCTGCTGGGCATCCAGCACGATTTCGCCACTTCGAGGAGGATCGGGCAAGGCCAGATCGGCTATGCGAACGGATGCCAGTGGCGAGGCCATCTCGTCACGAAACTTCTGCAGACGCGATTCCCTGCCTCTGGCCTGCTTGGCTCGTTGACCCGCCTTGTACTTGCGGATGAACGTCTCCTCGCGTCGGACATGATCCTGCTGTTTCTTGAGTGCACGTTCGCGGGTGGTCTCAAGCTCCTGACGCTGCACCTTGTAGGCGGTGTAGTTGCCGGGGTATTCAAGCATTCGACCCTGATCAAGTTCGAGAATCCGACCAACGACTCGATCGAGCATCCATCTGTCATGGCTGACGACCAGCACGCCACCTCGGAATGATTCCGCCAGAAACGTCTCCAGCCATTGCCGACCCTCCAGATCAAGGTGGTTCGTCGGCTCATCAAGAAGAAGAAGATCAGGACTCTCCAGCAACAGCTTGGCCAGTGCCAGTCTTGATTTCTGGCCTCCGGACAGCGTGGCCGCCTCCTGCTGGAACTCATCATCCATGAATCCGAGACCATGGAGTGTGGCTTCCACCCTGTGTCCGACTTCCCAACCCCCCGCTGCCTCGAGCCGGGCCTCCAGATCGGACTGCTGATTCAACAACGAATCCAGTTCCTCCGCCTCTGCCTTGGCCATGGACTCGTAGACCGCTTCAAGCTGTCCACGAATATCGTCAAGCATGGCAAAGGCCTGGGAGGCAGCCTCGTGAACGGTCAGTCCGGGTTCAAAGGTGGGATGCTGCGGCAGCATCCCCACACGCTTGCCTCGCTGGATATCCAGGCGACCCGAATCCACCTCGTACTCGCCGGAGAGGACCTTCAACAAGGTTGATTTGCCGCATCCATTGCGTCCGATGAGGCCTATCTTCTCGCCGGGCTCGATGCCGAAGGTGGCCCCGGAGAGAATCTCTCGAGTACCTATTCTGTGGACGAGATTTGATGCGGCAAGCAGAGGCATGACTGCTCAGTTTAAGCTGCCTTGAAGGAATGGAGTGAAAAGCGATGCAGCATGAGAATCTATGGGCCCCCTGGCGGCTGGCATACCTGAAAAGACTGGATGCCCGAAGAGACGCCGTCTCCGGGAGCGATGAGAAGAATGCCAGTGTGAATTTTCTGCTGGAGTACTGGCAATCACCCGAACTGGATGTCCAGAATCATGTGATCCACAGGGACGCCCAGGGGATGATTCTGCTGAATCGATATCCATATGCCAGCGGTCATCTTCTGGTTGCCCTCGGTGAACCACGGCCGGGCTTGCTTGATTACGATCCTGCACAGCGGGCGTCTTTCTGGCGATTGGTGGAGAAGGCCATGCAACTCGTCATGGATGTCCTGAATCCGAATGGTGCCAACATGGGAATCAACCAGGGAGATTCTGCCGGAGCAGGACTGCCGGAGCATGTGCACGCGCATGTCGTGCCCAGATGGAGTGGTGATACCAACTTCATGACGACGATCGGTGATGTACGGGTCATGCCCGTGTCGCTGGAGGACATGGCCGCACAGTACCGACAGCATCTTTCGGGCTGAGTGCCGACCCTCCCGATGAGGTGGAGCCCCACGGGCCGCTGCTGGCGGCCAAACGAATCTAACCGGATCAGCCCCGTACGGACCTTGCTCGAACCCCAGTACAAGGTGGGTTCACGGTCCATCGTTCCCGGCCTTCCACTCTGAGGAGGCTTGACCATCGACGCGGTACCTGTGATCCCAGGGGATCAAGCAGGAACGAGCAATATGCCCGCAGGGGTCACGAACCCGAGGGGCTCCAACCCATCGGTCCCTAGAACACTATCACGGGTCTGATGCCGAGACGATCGGATTTAGTCAGTTCCAGCTCTGTTTTTTGCCAATTTAAGCTCTTCTGAATCAACATTGACATGAACCCCAGAGTGAGTGAAGATACATGTCTGACCTGAATGAATCAGGTTGGTTGAAGCACCCCCGAGAGGTCCCAGATGCGCATTTCCACACTTGTCACATCCACACTCCTAATTGGATCCATGGCTGCCATAGGCTGCACTTCCAACAAGCAAGCCTCATGGGGATACATCAAGGGGAACCTGACACCTGAACTGGCAGGCACCTCGGAAACCAAGCTTGATCAGGAACGCAATCTGGCCGTGGTCACCAACAGCGACTGGCGACAGGCTGCGGATGACTGGGGACGATTCTGGTTGACCGATCAACCAAACACTCTGTCACCGTATCCCGTGATCAACACGAGTGGGCAGCCTCAATAGTCCTGTTTGTTGAAACGCATCCTCGACCCATCAGCACGAACCAATACCTAGGCTCGTGATTCTGTCCGTGTGACCATTCTCCACGAGGCCTTCATGTGATTCGGCTGGCCCGGAAATTCATTACCTCCAGCTGTCATCGCTACCTGCCCTCCAGCGTGCCCCTGAGATCAAGGCGTGCCTACACCAGTGAGTTGATCGCCTGGTCGCTGCTCCCGTTGATGCTTGGAATGCTTGAAGGCGGCGTCGTAGGCATCATCGCCAAGAAGTCCTTCGACGGACAGGTGCCTTCAGAACTGCTGGCTATCATGATCGCCTTCCTCACCGGCCTGCCGGCGATGGCGAATCTGACGAGCTTTGCATGGGCGGCCGTCGCCCATGGCAGACACAAGATCCGATTCATCAACGCGCTCCAGTTGATGGCTGTGGTGGGCATCGTCTCATTCGCCTTCGCGACCCCGACGACAGCGGGCTTCATCCTCTTCAGTATCGGGGTGACGCTGGGCAGAGTCGCCTGGGCCGGCGTCGTCACCGTCCGAAGCACCGTCTGGGGGTTGAACTACCCCAGAACCATCAGACCACGTATCGCAGGCTCCTTTGCGACCGTCCAGGCGATCTGTATCGCCGGCATCACATTCATGGCCGGACTCATCCTCGATGACAATCCAGATGCCTACAGATGGCTCTTTCCCATATCAGCGGTCTTCGGAGGTCTGGGAGTCTGGTTCTACAGTCGGATCCGGGTCAAGGGGCATGCCCAACTGATCGCTCGGGAAAAATCCGAGACCGGCTCGAAGCCGTCCATCAACCCTCTTGGACTACTGAAGACCCTGCGTGATGACCGAAAGTACGCCGCTTTCATGATGTGCCTGTTTCTCATCGGCACCGGAAACATCATGGTCACCGCACCACTTGTTCTGATTCTCGATGAACAGTTCAAACTGGACTACCTGGGTTCCATTCTGATTCTGACCTCCATTCCGATTCTCATGATGCCGCTGTCGATACCCATATGGTCCAGATTGCTCTCGGGCATGCACGTGGTTCGCTTTCGTTCAATACACAGCTGGGTCTTCGTCACCTCCAATCTGATCCTCTTTGCCGCGGTGACCTGGAGTTTTCTTCCGGGCATCTATCTGTCCGCCGTCATTCGTGGGTTCGGTTTCGGTGGTGGCGTACTGGCATGGAATCTTGGACACCATGATTTCACGACCCCCGAACGCTCCACCCAATACATGGGCGTCCATGTCACACTCACCGGTATCCGGGGGCTGCTGGCCCCCACGCT
>DEYM01000146.1:0-5979 GCA_002364555.1 Phycisphaerales bacterium UBA3158
CTTCGGTGAAGGCGAGGTCGACGATGGTGATGATGGCGATGACGACACTGGCGATGGCGATGATGATGGCAATGATGATGGCGATCAGGAAAATGGTCTTCAGGGTCCTGATTCTGCTTCGATAGCACTGGTCAATCAATGGGCCGGTTCGTGGCAGGGCCAGATCACCATCGACAACTCCTATGGCGACCTGCCGATGCTCAGCTGGAACATCTCGTGGGAAGGTGGCCCCGACTTCGCCAGCCTCTGGGATGGAAGTCTGTCCCAGGAGAATGGCCGAACGGTCGTACGTGATGCAGGCTACAACGCCTTCATTCCCGCTGGTGGCACCAAGACCTTCAGCTTCATAGCCAATGGCGACTGGGCACCGGTCTTCAGCAACGTCGAACTCAACGGCTACGTCATCGATATGGATGGCGCGGAGAACGATGACGACGTCGAGGAACCCGCCTCATGCCCCGGAGACCTGAACCTTGATGGGAACGTCGATGTCATTGACTTGCTTCTCATCATTGATGACTGGAACAGCGTAGATCCCGGTAACCCCGCGGACCTTGACAACGATGGTGTGGTGGCCGTCGGAGATGTCATGATCGCACTGGAATCATGGGGGTCATGCCCCTGAGATATCGGTGGAATTCATCTTCGAACCGTGAGGAAGAGCTCGGTTCGGGGAAGGATTCACCGAGGACACGGAGCATCTGATGCTCCACATTCCAGCCCTGGGATGATTCGAACACGCTTGAATCACCTCGAGTTCCATTCACTGGCAACGCCTCGACAAACGGAAGTGGTCGAGGCGTTGTCGCATTCAGTCCGGATGAGATGGCACCCCCCGCTGACCCGTTCGAAGAGACGCCCGTTCATAGGATCTTCCCGATACAGGTCATCGAAGGGGAATCCATCCAGATGAGATCATCTCGGCCTCTGCCACTTCTCGAGGAAGGAAAGCGATTCGAGAATGGCATCCATGTCGCGATATCGCCGGGTATCAAACAGCCGTCCCTGAAATGGCCTTCGTCTCGATCATGCAGATGACCTCGTTCCACGGCCGGACTCCTGACCGGCGGATGGCCGGAGTATTCACCACCATGAGGTATCGGGTGGCCCTCGTCGTCCTCATCTGCGATGATCGGGCAAGCATTTGTCACAGGTGCGATCTCGAACCCGTGGTCACCTGGGAGGGCACTCGTGACATCCATCATCTGGTGCTGGGCAATACCCTGACCGGACAATCCGCTTTTCGTTGACCCGTTCAATCCGAAGGAACATCGAATCATGAGTGACAAATGGGATCTTCGTTTTCTCGAACTGGCCGACTGCATCGCCAAATGGAGCAAGGATCCGGACCGGGGAGTCGGCTGTGTCATTGCATCTTCTGATCGGCGAGTCTGCGCCACCGGATTCAACGGACTACCCTCGGGAGTCGAGGATCATCCAGACAGACTGGCGCGACCCGCGAAGTACGATCTGATGTGCCATGCGGAAGCCAACGCGATCGTGCAATGTGCGAGGCATGGCATTTCCCCGATCGATGCCACCATCTACTGCACGTTCTTTCCGTGCATCCAGTGCGCCATCATGATTGTCCAGGCAGGCCTTTCACGGGTTGTTTCGCGAAAACTGGCTCCCGGCGACGAGCACTGGGCCGAGAGCATCGCGAAATCACAGGCGGTCTTCAGTGAAGCCGGTATCGCGTGGGAAATGCTCGGTTGAGACCGAACAGGACACGCAATGATGCAGGCTCTGACTTCATGATCCGTAGGCAGCCTGCCACCCGGGGCGAGAGCGGTAGAATCAGGACATGACGACTCGAGAAATGAACTTCGATGGACTGGTCGGACCTACGCACAACTATGCTGGGCTTTCCTTTGGAAACGTGGCCTCCAGAGACCATGGCGGTCAGGTGAGTCATCCTCGTGCGGCAGCTCTTCAAGGAGTGGCCAAGATGCGAGCGGTCTCCCAAATGGGTTTCGATCAGGGCTTCCTTCCCCCACTTGCCCGTCCGGCTCCCTCGGTGCTGCGATCCGCGGGATTCGAAGGTGACGACAAATCCGTTCTCAGGGAAGCCGGCAAGGTCGACCCTGTTCTTCTGGCACAAGCCTGCTCGGCTTCGTGCATGTGGACCGCCAACGCCGCCACCATTTCACCCTCGAGCGATACGGAGGATGGACGTGTCCATCTGACTCCGGCGAATCTGATCGCCCAGTTCCATAGATCGATAGAGACACCGCATACCGCCGCTGTTCTCCGGACCGCCTTCTCGGACACCTCCCTGTTCGCGCACCACGAACCTCTTCCGGCGAGTACGCAGTTCGGGGACGAGGGTGCAGCCAACCACACCCGACTGTGCACCTCCAGAGGATTCGTCCATCTGTTCGTATACGGGGCGCAGCACCGTCGACATGATGCTCCCAGACCTCGTCGATTTCCGGCAAGGCAGACCCTCGAAGCATCCGAGGCCATCGCGAGAAGACATGGCGTCGGCAATCCCCTCTTCATCCAGCAGAACCCCGATGTGATCGACAGAGGCGTCTTCCACAACGATGTGATCAGCGTCGGAACCGGAAACGTGCTGCTGTATCACGAACATGCCTATCTGGACAGTGACGAGGTCATCGGGAAGATCGCTGAAATACTCGGTGAGGAGTTCATCCCACTCATGGTTTCCGAGGACATGGTCCCGGTGGAGACCTGTGTCCGGAGCTATCTCTTCAACAGCCAGCTTCTCGAGAAGGACGACGGATCGATGATTTTGGTCGCTCCCATCGAGTGTCGTGAAGACGACCAGGTGCGTGGACTCTGCGAGAGGTGGTGCGAGGAAGACAACCCGATACGGGAAATTCACTGGATGGATGTCCGTGAGTCCATGCACAACGGTGGTGGCCCGGCCTGCCTGCGACTTCGCGTTCCATTGAACGACCATGAGCGAGCCGCCGTCCATCAGGGGTTGGTACTGACACCTTCGAGGGCCGATCAGCTGGAATCCTGGATTCGCAAGTGGTATCCGGAATCGCTTCATCCGGAACAACTCTCCGATCCGGAGCTGTTCGATCGATGCCGGGCGGCGATGCTGGCCCTCGAGGATCTGCTCGGATTTCCGATCATTCAATCCTGAAAAGTGCCAAGGTGATCACACGCGAGACCTTGGAGGGCATAGATGAAGGTGCCTCCTCACTCTGCTTCACGTCAGGATTGTCACATGAAAATGTATCTACTCAAAAATGGTTCCCTCGCCATTGACCTCAACCGACACTCCAATGGATGCCTCTACGTCCAAAGATCCGATCTGGGCATCGCAGCCTGGATTCCTCGAAGCATGATCAGATCCACCCTCAAGACTCGTCAGGCCTATGAATTGGCCCGAATGTCCAACATGCCCCTCGCAGCAACCGGCTGAATGGATCCGCCGGTTATCGCTCAAGTGCCATGACGCACTCTTCAGGGGTCCTCCAGGAACGATTCGGCCCGATACGGGACCTGCCGGTCCCCCATCGGATCCCCTACCTCACTAGGGAGGGATTCTGGAGGGCTTAAAGTGGATTCTCGACGTAGACTCTTTGGTCCTGCATGATCCCCATCCATGCCAATCCAATCGAGTCCTACTGGAGAGTCCCCATGTCTCGCCTGCCCATCCTTGTCGGTATCGGATCCCTGATCGCGGCCACGCTGGCATATGCCACGCAACCGCTCAAGGCACCCAATGGAATGTACGAACGTTCGCTGAACTGCCATGCCATTACCGGGGCCGACATCATCCCGGAACCCGGCGAGAAGATCGAGGATGGCACCATCGTCATTCAGGACGGGATCATCGTATCCATGGGACAGAACGTCGAGATTCCCGCACATGCGAGAGTCTGGCATGCCGAGGGGATGATGATCTACCCCGGCTTCGTGGAACCGGCGATGATGGTCGAGACCAGCGATGCACCCTCGGGAGTGGGCGCCCATTGGAATTCACAGATCCGTGCTCAGCTTGACCTGCAGGCGCCGAATGGACTGGAACCACTCTCGGCATCGTCAAGGACATCCATGAGGGATGCCGGTTACACGGTGGCCGCCATCCATCCGTCCAAGGGTATCCTGCGTGGACGAGGAACCGTCATACCGATGGCCGAATCGGCAGAGGACATCCGTCCCTACATGAATGCCCGTGTACCGATGTCCGCGGGATTTGATCGAGGCGGATGGGGTGCTGGCTATCCGAGTTCGTTGATGGGATCGATCGCGTTGATGCGGCAGACCATGCTCGACAGCCGATGGCATCTGGATTGGGAATCCCGATGGGAATCCAACCCGGGAAACATGCAGCCACCACCACGTCGTGACGCCCTGGTCGCGATGGAATCCACAGTCAATGGAGCAACACCGGTACTCATCGAGGCAGGCACGCTCTCGAACATGCCTCGCAGCATGAAACTCGCGGACGAGTTCGACCTTGATATCTGGATTCTGGGTACTGGCGACGAGTATCGGAACATGAATGTCGTCAGGAGCATGGATGTTCCACTCATCATCCCCATGAAGTTCCCGTCCCGACCGGAACTGTCATCCTTCGAATCCGCCGATCGAGTCTCTCTTCGAGAGCTCTCGGAATGGGAGCAGGCGCCATCGAATCTTCGCCGACTCATCGATGCGGAGATGGATGTCCATGTGACGACGACTGATCTCGACAAACCTTCGGACATCCACAAGTCGATTCGTACCGCGATTCGAACCGGTGGTCTTGGGGAAGACGACGCACTGGCCTGCATCACGACCAGGCCCGCCAGACTCCTCGGCATCGACGACCAGGTCGGGCGGCTCGCGCCCGGCATGGCGGCTCATCTGGTCATGTGCGACGGCCCTTTGTTCGACAAGTCCACGACGATCCAGGAGGTGTGGGTCTCGGGCAACAGACATGATTACGAGAAGGAACCGATGGTTGAACTGGCTGGGCCGGGTACCTTCACATCGGGTGAACTCTCCTTGAAGGGATCCATCGACACGTCCAAGAAGTCCTTCTCGATAGAGATGCCCGGTGATGACAAGCCCGAGAAGATCAAGGCCAAGTCGGTGAAGATCAAGGGCTATCGCATGTGGGGCGTCATGGACTCCCGCCCATGGGGCCAGGAAGGCTGGGCAAGATTCGGAGGAAGGATCGACGGAGACACCTTCGCAGGTCGTGGTCGACTTCAGGATGGAACGCCGTTCACCTTCGATTTCATGCAGAGTGGAGAGGTCGAGGAGGGGAATGACGACGATACCGATGTCGCCTCCTCCGAGGAGGACGACGGGGCAGAGGAGCAGCAGGATCCACTGGCAGGCACATGGTCGGTCGCGATGGAGATCCCCAACATGGACTTCGCGCCCGAGATAGAACTTGTCATTTCATCCGATGGCGGCAGCTATTCCGCCAAGATGAACATGATGGGCAATGAACGCAACATGGATTCCGTCAGCTTCAACGAAGCCAGTTCCGTTCTCAAGATGAGCAGCACCGAGGGGGATCGTCAGTTCGACATCACAGCGACCATTGCCGACAACCAGGCCAGCGGCACCGCCAGCAGTTCATTCGGGGAATTCACTATCTCGGGTTTCAGAATGGGAGACTCGGAGGATGAGGAAGGCGATGACGAGGATGACGTCGAGACCATTGAATCGCTCGAGATGCTCGCCTTTCCATTGGGTGCCTATGGTCGATTGCAACCACCCGAACAGGAATCCGTCCGCATAGAGAATGCCACGATCTGGACCTGCGGCCCGAATGGGATCGTCGAGAACGGCGGGATGATCGTCGAGAATGGGAAGATCACTTGGGCGGGTCCGATGGATCAGATGCCCGAAAAGACTTCCATGGATCGAATCATCGATGCCGCTGGACTCCATGTCACCCCGGGTCTCATCGATTGTCACAGCCACACCGGAATCAATGGCGGTGTCAATGAAGGCAGCGAAGCCTGCACGGCCGAAGTGAGAATCGGCGATGTCATCGAT
>DEYM01000146.1:6291-7037 GCA_002364555.1 Phycisphaerales bacterium UBA3158
GTGAGAATCGGCGATGTCATCGATCCGGAGGACATCGACTGGTACCGGCAGCTCGCTGGTGGACTGACGGCCTGCAACCAGCTCCATGGATCGGCCAACCCGATCGGTGGGCAGAACAGCGTCGTCAAGATCAAATGGGGTCGACAGGCGAATGAATTCCCGGTCGAGGATGCGATTCCCGGAATCAAGTTCGCGTTGGGAGAGAACGTCAAGCGAAGCACGACTCGATATCCCAGCACACGCATGGGCGTTGAATCCTTCATTCGAGATCGATTCATGGCCGCACGGGCCTATCAGGATGAACGAGAGCGATGGGAATCCATGGACGAATCGGACAGATCCGCCATGGCCCCCCCTCGAACGGATCTCGAGCTCGAGGCACTCGTCGAGATTCTCGATGGAGAACGCCTCGTTCACTGTCACTCCTATAGACAGGATGAGATTCTCGCACTGCTCCGGACCGCGGAGGACATGGGGTTCACCATTGGAACGCTTCAGCACATCCTGGAGGGCTACAAGGTCGCCGATGCAATCGCGGATCATGGTGCCGGCGCCAGCAGTTTCAGCGACTGGTGGGCCTACAAGGTCGAGGTCATGGATGCGATTCCCTACAACGGCTCGATCATGAGGGATGTGGGCGTGAACGTGTCCTTCAACTCCGACGACAACGAACTGGCCACACGAATGAACGATGAAGCCGCGAAGGCCGTGCGATTCGGCGGGGTCCCACGAGCAGAAGCACTCCA
>DEYM01000157.1 GCA_002364555.1 Phycisphaerales bacterium UBA3158
CCTGCCACGAATCCAGTAGCAGCAGAAGATCGTTGATCCATGTGACGTCATCCCCATCGAGATCTCCATCAGCCTGACTCCAGCTTGCCAGGAGAAGGAGCAGATCCTCGATGTCCAGAATGGCATCTCCATTGAGATCAACGTTGACGATGGTCAACGACTCTTCGATGACTTCTCCGAAATGCGATTCATGCTGAATCGTTACCACATGGGGCCCCGATGATGGGATCGGAACATCGACTGCCCATTGAAGCTGGGCATCGAAATCGATGGGTGAATCCTGATCGACTCGATATGACATGGAGCGAACCCCATCCGCTGCCCCATGAAGACTGGCGATCCCTATCACGCTTGTCGACGCGAGCTCATTGATCACGAGATCCGCAGACTGCCGACCACTCTGGTAGAGCGCCGTCACTTCCTCGACTGCAATCGGACGATCCCAGATCATGAGCTCGTCAAGCATCCCCTCGTGATACTGATCGGTTTCGACACTGCCGAGAAAACCCCTTCCAATCCAGCACACTGCTCGATCCGTGACGTTCCTGAAGAAGGCCTTGATCGTCTTGTCACCGAATGGGAAGGTCCGACTCATTGGAACGCCGTCGAGGTATCCCGCATTTCCATCATCGCCCACCGTGACGACAAAGTGGTACCACTGACCTATTTCAAGCTGCTGAGCCGATTTGAAGCAGAGAGGAATGGCCGGTTGGCTGTTGTTGACTTCACGAAGGACTGTGAAATACAGGTTTCGAACTGAATTGAAGTGGCCTATCTCCGCCTCGCAGTATCCACTCGACTCACCACCTGAGCCTGTACCGATGTAGAAGAGAGGAAAGGCTTCCGCGAAACCGGGTTGACGATCGAATCGGAACCACATGGAAAGTGTCCCTTGGCCCAATTCTCCGATCGTCTCCATGGCATTGGATGCGGTCAGATCTATCCAGTCATCACCATCGGCGAACATGGCATGCCCATGAATTCCAGGACGAGGCTCGCAGCCTGTGACGATTCCATCCTGACACTGCTCGGACATGTCGACTCCAAGGCTGTCGGAGTCATCGAATGACCAATGACCAAGCAATCCCTGCGAATCGGCCCAGGACTGTTCAGCTGAGAACAAACAGACAGCCGCGAGCATAGCCAATATGCCTTGTACCTTTGTCATGATCTATCTTCAATCCAAGTAGTGGTGTCAATTCCTGCGTCGACGGCGTCCGCCGACAAGTACCATCCCAAACACGGCCAGTGCACCTGGTGCTGGAAGCGTTCCAACCCCAACGACTTCGAGGCCAGTGAAGACTGTACTGTCGGAAAAGTCCCACGCAAATGTAAAGACACGATCTGGATCAACTGGGCCCGGCCAAGGATCGCCCGCAATGGCGGCTTCGTCATCGGGAAAGAAGTTGAAGAACAGACTGGTCTCATCCCAGTATTCGGGGAGAAAATCTGTGAATGGGCACCACCATGGACCGGCATCTTCCGGATAATAGGGTGTGCCTGGATCGTATGACTCACCTGCAGCGGCACCAGGGACGCCATTTGTAAGCACACCGTAGAGATCTTCTCGCGTGAAATTGGGATCATTGAACTCGAAGTTGAGTCCTGCAAAGAGTCCCATGTACTGGTTAAAAGATGGGTTGACGACTTGAAACTCGACAAATCCCTTGATGGCGAGGGAAGAACCCGCGATGGCATCGATGTATTCGAATGTAACACAACCTTCACAGTCACCTGGAAGTGAAACCAACGGGCTCCCACCGGTCACATCGGAGTATCCTGACGAGATGAGGTCGGCCTTGGCTACATCAAATGCGGTGTAGCCATAGCTGGAAGCAGTCGCAGTTGAAGCGATTGCCAGAGCACAAATGGAACCTGTTGCGGCCGTGATGGTGTGTAGTAAAGACATTTCTCTCTCTCTCTTAGCTGAAGTCGTGTGCTTTTCTCCCGAAAGCACAGACCAGACCCGTGGGGGCCACCATGATCTCTGTTGCGATCTTATTATGGACTCCATGCATAAACGTCACAAGTGTTAAATCTGTTCTAAAGCTAATTTAAACACGGTTTTATGACTCAAATACACTCACATATCACCCTCAAGCCTCTAGATCGCACATAAACAGGTCCTGAGATGCTTCTAGAGACTCCTTAAGTGGTTCCTGAAAGCATCTCGAGCCATGCCCTGCTTCCCGGGCTATTTTCGACGGAAGTTCGATTCCTGGCTCGCATCTGTGACGACTTGATGAACAAATAGAGTGGATGAGTGCCTTCAATCGTGCACGAGATGTCACCCTGTTGAATATGGGGGAATGCCAGTCACCAAATGTCGGTCAATTGCTTCTCATTGCCTCAGCATGAAGCACTGTCGAATCGATCCAGATCCATCACCTTGCTCCAGGCGGCGATGAAGTCAGTAACGAAGGCGACCTGGGCATCATCGGAAGCGTAGACCTCGGCCAGGGCCCGCAGTTCAGAATTGGAACCGAATACCAGATCGACCCGTGTCCCGGACCACTTGAGCGCTCCGGTGGCCAGATCATGGCCTTCGAATCGCTGCTCGCTGCCATCGGCCGCTTCCCAGTGCGTGTTCATGTCCAGAAGATTGACGAAGAAGTCGTTGGTCAGCGAGCCGGGGCGATCCGTGAATACGCCATGGTTGGTGTGACCATGATTGGCATCCAGAACTCGCAGCCCACCAACCAGAACCGTCATCTCCGGAGCCGTCAAGGTCAGAAGCTGAGCTCGATCGACCAGAAGCTCCTCGGCGGAACGAGTGAAACCATCAGCCAGATAGTTGCGGAAACCATCCGCCTTGAGCTCCAAAGGCTCGAATGAATGGGCATCCGTCTGATCCTGAGTGGCATCCGTCCTGCCGGGCGTGAAGGGGACCGTCACCTGATGCCCCGCACGGCGTGCAGCCTCTTCGATGGCGGCGCAGCCACCAAGGACGATCATGTCCGCCAGCGAGACACCCACCCCACCGGATTGGCTGCTGTTGAATGCCTGCTGGATCTTCTCGAGCGAGGCGATCACGGCAGCCGTGTTCGCGGGATCGTTGACGGCCCAGTCCTTCTGTGGGAAGAGACGAATACGAGCACCATTGCCGCCGCCTCGCTTGTCACTGCCGCGGAAGGTCGAAGCCGAGGCCCAGGCGGTGGAGACCAGCTGGGGTATCGACAGACCGGACTCGATGATGGTTGCCTTCAAGGAAGCGATGGCCGCCTCATCGACCAGCTTGTGGCCGACAGCTGGAACCGGATCCTGCCAGATCAATTCCTCTGCGGGCACTTCACTGCCCACGTAGCGAGCGATGGGCCCCATGTCACGATGCGTGAGCTTGAACCAGGCTCGTGCAAAGGCATCGGCGAACTGATCGGGGTTCTCGTGGAATCGTCGTGAGATCGGCTCATAGATCGGATCCATTCTCATGGCCATGTCGGCGGTGGTCATCCGTGGTGCGATCTTCTTGGAGGCATCCTGTGCGCCGGGGATCATGTCCGAATCGGCGACATCCTTCGCCTCCCACTGCCAGGCGCCGCCGGGACCCTTGATCAGCTCCCATTCATAGCCGAAGAGCATGTCGAAGTATCCGTTGTCCCACTGGGTCGGATTGGGCGTCCAGGCACCCTCGATTCCACTGCTGATGGTGTCCTCTCCGACGCCGGTTCCGAAGCTGTTCTTCCAACCAAGCCCCTGCTCGGCCATGCAGGCGCCTTCGGGCTCTCGTCCGACGAATTCCTGATCCGAAGCAGCACCATGACACTTGCCGAAGGTGTGGCCACCGGCCGTCAGCGCGACGGTCTCCTCGTCGTTCATGGCCATGCGGGCGAAGGTCTCGCGAATGTCGCGACCTTCCGCCACAGGGTCCGGCTCCGCATTGGGGCCCTCGGGGTTGACGTAGATCAGACCCATCTGAACGGCGCCATAGGGATTCTCGAGAACCCGATCGCCTTCATAGCGTTTGTCACCAAGCCACTGGGTTTCGATGCCCCAGTCGATGTCCTGCTCGGGTTCCCAGACGTCTTCGCGACCACCACCGAAACCGAAGGTCTTGAACCCCATCGACTCCAGGGCGCAATTGCCGGTGAGAATCAGAAGATCGGCCCACGAGAGCTTCCTTCCGTACTTCTGCTTGATCGGCCAGAGCAGCCGACGAGCCTTGTCGAGATTCGCGTTATCAGGCCAGCTGTTGAGAGGTGCGAAGCGTTGAGTGCCCGAGGAGGCACCACCTCGGCCATCGAAGGTTCGATAGGTTCCGGCGCTGTGCCAGGCCATGCGGATGAACAACGGTCCATAGTGGCCGTAGTCGGCTGGCCACCATGACTGCGAGTCCGTCATCAGATCGAAGAGATCCTGCTTGACTGCCTTGAGATCAAGCGTCCCGAACTCTCTTGCATAGTCGAAGTCCCGACTCATCGGATCGGAGAGGGTCGAGTTCTGACGGAGCACGCCCAGATTCAGTCGTCCTGGCCACCAATCACGATTGGTCATGACCTTCTGAGTATGTCCACCTGCTACCGGGCACTGCGATGCTTCAACTGACATGGCTTCAATCCTCGCTTAAACCAGTTTCAATTATTCGAACATCAGGACATGTCACGAGCATCCTCATGACATGCGTGATGGGTGAGCATTGTATCCCTGATTCCTCCAATTGTCCGCCAGTGGATCACAATGATGAACACCTCTTCAGGGAGTCGTGGAGGAGTAGAGCTCAATGGACCATCTGCCAGCAGGCACGGACTCCTATTGGCTCCATACCGGGCAAATACAGCGAGCTTGCCCGCTCAGAGCTTCTTTCCCCCAAGCCATTGTCGTAATTTCCGATCGCGCGGATCGAGATATCTATCTCGCGGATCGATGTCCGGTAGACGGTTGAGTAGCAGATTTCGAAGAACCCCTATTTCCAGCGGGGTCCGATCGATCGACTCCAGCCTGAACATGTCGACGACACGATCGATGTCATCGCCGGGGATATCGAACCATGAATCGACTAGAGGCCCCAACTCTCGTTGCTTCTCGATCATCAAGGCTCGTTCGATTGATCGAAGACGCCTTGGGTGAA
>DEYM01000052.1:0-2396 GCA_002364555.1 Phycisphaerales bacterium UBA3158
GCTTCAGCCTCTTGTTCAGCCTCTTGTATTGATCCACAATGACCTGTTCCAGTGAGAACACGTGGCTGTTCTGGAAACAGCCGGAATGAAGGATGACACACAAGATCTGGAAGCCGCACCGACCAAGAAGCCTTCATGCCGCCCCCCCTCTCTTGTCATCTCCTCGATGAACTTTGATTCTGAAACAGGACCAATTACAGCAGCAAGCCGACAAACGACGCCTCTGACAAAGCCATAAACAATATGCCTTCATGTGCATACACGAGGCCAGAGCAGTAGTCCTGAAAACATCAACTGAATGACAACCCCTGCATAGCAGGCTTGCTATGGTCCTTGAATGAAGAACGGAAAACATCATCTGACAGCAATCATGGCCATGATCATGCTCCTGCTCTCGGGAGCGATCACCGCTCAGATCACATCGCCGGATGTCCAGTCGATCATCGAGGAACGAATCGAAGCCGGCCTGACACCGGCGATCGCGGTTGGAATCGTCCGCAAGGACGGTAGCCGAGAGATCTTCCTTGCCGGCACACGGCATATCGGCGGCGATGCCGCCATCGACGAGAACACCATCTTCGAGATCGGATCCATCAGCAAGGTCTTCACCGGCATACTGCTCGCTCAGATGATTGATGAAGGCACACTTGGATTATCCGATCCAGCAAGGATGCATCTGCCAGACGAGGTGACTCTATCGGAGGACATCACCCTCGAACATCTCGCCACCCACACCTCGGGACTGCCGAGAATGCCCGGCAACTTCGCTCCGAAGGATCCAGCGAATCCCTACGCCGACTACACCCTCGAGCAGATGTACGAGTGCCTGTCATACGAAGGCAAGGACACCACCGTCGGTGGAAGTCCAGCCTATTCCAATCTCGGCATGGGGCTGCTGGGCCACGTTCTCGAGAGACGAACCGGCAAGGACTACGAGACCCTGATGATCGAGCGCATCGCTGCGCCGCTCAACATGAACAGCACCACCATCAAACCTCGTCCAGAAGATGCCCTGCGTGTGGCCGGCGGCCACGCCGGAACCACGCCGGTTTCGGCGTGGGACATCCCAACGCTCGCTGGAGCCGGCGACATCAACTCCACGCTCAATGACATGCTCATGTTCACCGCCGCCAATCTCGGACAACTCGAGACCGATCTGTACAAGACGATGAAGAACAGCCACACACCACGAACGAAACAGGCAGGTGGCTCGACCACGATCGGCCTCGCCTGGCATGTGACGGGTGAACCCGGCCGTGAAATCATCTGGCACAACGGTGGCACCGGTGGATTCGCCAGCTTCATGGGAGTCAGACCCAACACGGGCGAAGGCGTCGTCGTACTCAGCAATGCAAGCTACCGAGGTGTCGACAGCATCGGCTTCCATCTACTTGATTCCGACACCCCACTCGATATCGTTCGAAAAATCATCAGCGTCGATCCCGGGATTCTTTCCGAGTACGTGGGCACCTACATGATGTCCTCCGGAGCCATCTTCACCATCACGCTCGAGAACGATCAATTGTCCGCTGAACTGACGGGACAACCATCGTTCCCGATCTTCGCGACCAGCGATGATGAATTCTTCTACAAGGTGGTGGATGCCCAGCTCACCTTCCTGCGGAACGACGACGGCCAGGTCGATCGCCTTGTCCTACATCAGAATGGCCAGAATCTTCCCGCGATGAAATTTGAACAGACCTCTCCCTGAAAGGGCTTTCAACGAGCAACGCCTCGATAAAGTACGTCATCAGAAGACCCATGATTCAAGCAACCAGCCCCTATCACGACGAGTCGACCTCAATGAATCCGATGCCTATCCGCAATTCGAGAAACAATCGCCGTAGCTTTGGCGGCATCCTGATCCTACTGGCGAGCATGATGGCACTGGGGGGATGTTCGATTCATTCCCGAACAGGTCCGACTTCCACCGCGGAGTTTTCAGCTCCAGCGGATCGACTGACCCTGGTCCAACAAGCAGCCGACTATGAAGGGCTGTACACGCTCGCCGGCGGGCTCAAACCGATGAGCAGTGGATTCTGGTACTGCTCGTTCGAAGTCGACGATCCGGATCTCACTGAACTCGAGAAGGTCAGGGAGATGCTCGATGTGCTTCGAAACGATGCCTGGTACGCGGACATACAGATCTTCGCGAAAGTCCACGATGGCGAACGCAACGCCCATGCCTTCGTGGTCCACAGGCAGTCCCTTGCCGCCATGATCGATCGACACGAACAGTTCTGGAGCTCCTGGGACATCACACCCGAGACCCATCCCACCGAACTGGTCGAAATCGTGGACAGACTGCCTCGCGCGGATCGCTGGAGAGGCTACGGATACCTGTATGGATACCCGGATGATGCCGTCGACTTCTTCGTCGAGACCGGCATCGCAGC
>DEYM01000052.1:2786-2992 GCA_002364555.1 Phycisphaerales bacterium UBA3158
ACCTATGCTGCCGACTCCGGACGTTTCACCTACGCCGTGCCGCTGGACCACGAACCCACCGAAGCCGATCGGGATCTGGCCAAGCAGGCCCGACTCATCCTCGATGCGTACATCGAACGAAGGTCCCACATGATCGATGTGGACGTCGCCATCGAGGAACTTCTCGAACTGAACTCCGAATTCGAGGAAAGCCCCGTGAATGACAT
>DEYM01000109.1 GCA_002364555.1 Phycisphaerales bacterium UBA3158
GTTCCCGGTGCTCGTGCGGAAGGGAGCCTGAAGCTGAGCTCGGTTGATCTCCTGGACGAGAATCTCGACGTCGTCGATCTTCGGCGTCAGGTAGGAATGGTCTTCCAGAAGCCCAATCCCTTCCCGAAGTCGATCTATGAGAACGTCGTCTTCGGACTCCGACTCGCGAGGAAGATGAAGCGTTCCGAGCTGGACCATGTCGTCGAGCGATCACTCAGGCAGGCGGCGCTGTGGGACGAGGTCAAGGACCGTCTCAATCGATCGGGATTGTCGCTCTCGGGTGGACAGCAGCAGCGGCTCTGCATCGCTCGTGCCGTCGCCTGCAGCCCCGAGGTCCTCCTCATGGACGAGCCGGCCTCTGCCCTGGATCCCAAGGCGACCGCGAGAGTGGAGGATCTCATCCTCGAGCTCCGTGAGCGATACACGATCATCATCGTGACCCACAACATGCAACAGGCGGCTCGCGTATCCGACCGGACCGCCTTCTTCAATCTTGGACGCGTGATCGAAAGCGGTCCCACCGAATACATCTTCACGAAGCCCGAGAAGTCCGAGACCGAAGACTACATCTCAGGTCGATTTGGTTGATGGCAACCGTTCTTTCAAAGGAAAACACCTATGGCCATTGATCTGCCACAGGAAATCATTGATCTTCGCCGGGAAGTACTTTCCATGGGCGGCCTCGTGGAGCAGCAGCTTCAGAGAGCGCTCAGGGCCCTGAGCGACTTCGATGCGAATCTGGCGGAATCGGTCAGAGCCGAGGACGATCAGGTCAATGAGATCGAAGTCAATATCGAAGCGCATTGTCTTCGAATCCTCGCCCTTGGAAGACCGGTGGCCGGGGATCTCAGATTCGTACTGGCGGTTCAGCGGATCACGAACGATCTCGAGAGAGTCGGCGATCTGGCCAAGGGAATCTCCAAACGGGTGAAATACCTCTCCGCGAATGGAACAGAGGTCGAATTGCCGGACATCCTCGGTGAGATGGGCAAGCGTTGTCTGGCGATGCTCGCGGATGCCGTCGGATCATTGGCGGACGAGAAGCCCGAGGTGCTCGACAAGATGCATCGAGAGGATCGATTCGTCGACGGCATGGAGACGGAGATCTTCTGGTGGGTCCAACGGACCGCACCGATCTCATCCGAGACCACGACGACCGCCGTCGACATACTCTCCATCGCGAGATTGCTCGAGCGGATAGCCGACCATTGCGTCAACATCGCCGAGGACGTCAACTTCTACGTCTCGGGGAACATCGTTCGTCACGGTTTCAACACCGGTGCCCAGCCAGACTGAACGAATCGGAATCAATACCAGGCAGTGACGGCTTCGATGGCCTTGTCCAGTTCATCGACATTGGCGATGTCGACGGTCTGCTTGCACTTCATGGCGGCGACGAGGATTCGATGGAACCCCATGAGTTGCTGCACATAGTGTTCGTGACCGGGCATCGACAGATCTGCCGGTACCGCCTTGACCCGCTGCGTCAGGAAGTAGTAGGAAACGACATCCTGGATGTTCTGGGCATGCTGATCCTTGGTCACGACCCATCGAGCACCCTGATTGAACCCGAGCAGGGGATCGGTGTCGTCATCTTGCACCATCGCCTGCATTGAGGTCACGGCTTTTCGGATCGTCTGGGCATCCTCCTTCAGTTCAGCTATGCGAGCCGGATCGTCGTAGATGCCACAGGGCATCTGGCAATGCGCCTGAGCCGATGGGATGGTGGAGACGAGCACCATGCCTGCGATGAACAGACAGGCGGAGACGAGACTGATGAGACGAATCATGGACGAGTCCTTTCGAAACCGGTGGTTCCGCTATGAAGCGTGCGTGAAACTCTTGGAACTGGCACGATTCCAGTATTTCTGCCAGAGCGCGTCGCCTCCTCCATCGAGCAGTTGACCGGGCTCGAGGAAATCATAGATGTCAGAATAACTTCTGACACAGGTCGGGTTGACTCTTCGATACATGAAATCGGGTGTGAATTCGGTTGGATGATTCAGGCCGGAAGCGGCCACCACCTCGGCAAGGGCGTCCATGGTGTTGTTGTGATAGTGATAGACCCGTTCCGCCTTGTCCTCGACGACGAGCCCCTTGAAGAGCTTGGCATCCTGAGTCGCCACACCGACCGGACATGTATTGGTGTGGCAGCGCTGCGCCTGAATGCAGCCCACCGAGAACATGAAGGCTCTCGCGGCGTTGCACCAGTCGGCTCCGATGGCCATTCGGCTCGCCATGCCGAATGCATTCGTGATCTTGGCACTGCATCCGATCTTGAGCTTGTCCCGCAGATTGGAACCGACGAGGGCATTCTGAACGAACAGGAGGCCCTCGGTCAGTGGACTTCCCATGTGGTTCAGGAATTCAATCGGTCCAGCGCCGGTACCACCTTCACCGCCATCCACGACGATGAAGTCGGGCAGTATCTCCGTCTCGATCATGGCCTTGCAGATCGCCAGGAACTCGGAGGGCTTGCCGATGCAGAGTTTGAAGCCGGCTGGTTTTCCACCGCTCTTCTCGCGGAGAACCTGGACGAACTCGAGCAGTTCTATGGGTGTCGAGAAGGCACTGTGGTAAGCAGGTGAAATGCAGTCCTTGCCGATTGGAATACCACGGGTCCTGGCGATCTCGGCATCGACCTTGGAGCCGGGAAGAACACCACCATGACCAGCCTTGGCGCCCTGCGACACCTTGATCTCGACCATCTTGATCTGATCCGAAACAGCCTGTTCGGCGAATGTGTCGACATCGAAGCTGCCGTCGTCTTTACGGCAACCGAAATAGCCGGTTCCTATTTCCCACACCAGATCACCACCGTATTTCTTGTGATACGGACTGACGCCACCTTCACCGGTGTCATGGAAGAAACCACCCTTGGCTGCTCCCTTGTTGAGTGCCATCAGGGCATTGGGACTCAGCGCTCCAAAGCTCATGGCCGAGATGTTCAGAAGCGATGAAGAGTAGGGCTTGCTGCACTGGGAACCGCCGATATCGATTCGAAAGGGCTCGGTCGACAATGGTTTGGGTGCGATGGAATGGGCGAGGAATTCATATTCGTCGTTGTAGACATCCAGTTGGGTGCCGAATGGTTTCACATCCTCGACATTCTTGGCTCGCTCGTAGACGGCGGAGCGTTCGGTCCGGGTATAGGGCCGGCCCTGTTCATCCTGCTCCACGAAGTACTGCATGATCTCCGGCCGGATGCTCTCGGCGAAGAATCGGAGATGTCCAAGCAGTGGATAGTTTCGAAGAATGCTGTGGTGCTTCTGTCTGAGATCCCAGATGGCAACACCGGCGAAGAAGCCTGTGGGAATCAGTCCGAAAAACCATACCCATGTGGACATGCAGCCAAAGACAATGCAGGCCACTGCAGCGAGAATGAAGAGGAAGCTGAGTCCGAGACTGACGATGCGCATGAGGTATACCTTTCGAATACAACCCTGGAAAGCCGATCTTCGATGGTACCAACCGACTTGTGATAATCAGGGAGTCTGTTTAATGAGACTCATTCTCATCTAAACGCCAGGCTTCATCGAAGAAGCCGGTATCAATGATCCCAGCCGTGCCGCTCTTGAGAACATCGGTGTTCAGGACAATCCAATCAGGCCATCCGACACCAGCCAAAAAGAGTGGAAGCTGCTCGGACAAGCGATCACCACGAATACCCGTGGCGGCGACGACACCGACACTGGCGACGTCGCTTCCCGGACGGGGTCGTATGAAGATGGCCGACAGATCATCGCCCTCGTGCACGTCATGTCCGATTCGAACTCGACCGTTGGCAACCTGAATCGGCGAATCGTCCAACATCGCCGACCAGTGGAGATTCGTGTCCGAATTCCCGTACAGAACGACGTTTCGATCCGGGTACTCCTCCGGATTGAAGTCGACGTCAGCTACGAAGGGCAGGTGACCATTCGCTCGGTACCACCATCTTTCCGAATCCAATCGAGCTCGAGCAGCCAATCGATTCGTCTCATCATCGTCTCCACCGGTTCCATAGACCAGCACCACCTCGTTGTTGAAGGCATCCCGAAAGGGGCCGGCTCTATGGGGCCCTTTTTCAGACAGAGGTGGTCTGTCCGTGATCATCCACTGGCCGCCGTCATTGATCAGATGGACGAGGTGATCATCCGATCCGCTTTGAATGCTCGAACCGTCGATCTCGATCTGGATTCCATCGTTGCCGGGAGTCAGCTCGGAGACATCCAGGGACAATCGACGGACATTCTCGGTCGATCCGGATATGACAAGTCCATCCCGGTCGCGTTCCAGTTCGATCCGGCTGGGTTCAAGGGCGACGATCTGGGTGTGTATGCGAGCCCAGTGATTACTCGAAGAGGCACGTGGATCCAACGTCACGAACTCGATCTCATCGATGGAACCGGGTTCTGGAAGACTTCTTTCCCGCAGGAATTCGAACAGCGGGGGCCAGTCCATGCACTGGTCTCCCCACCAGTGCCCTGCGCCCGGACGCTCGTAGTAGGTCCAGTCCGGATGGGAGGTCGCCAGAGACTTCCGCATCATTCTCGCCTGCGTCACCGGCACATTGTCGTCCGCATCGCCATGCAGGACGTAGATGCCGAATTGATCGAGGTTCTCGCGCATCAGAAGCGTATCGCTGGGGTTGGCGGCTCTTCGAAGTATCTCCTGAACACCTCCATCTCTTGCGTATCGATCCGGTCCTCCATATGTCCAGAAGGAGACCCAGCCTGCGCTTGGCGCGATCGCGGCCCATCGATCGGGAAACGTCGCGCCCAGTTGCCAGGTCCCATGTCCACCCATGGAGTGGCCGGTGAGCCACCGTCTGTCCGGATCGTTCTGGTATCGCGCTTCTGCGTCGGCGAGAACCTCCATGGCATCCAATCGCCCCCAATGCTCCCAATCGAATCCAAACGGCCGACGATTCGTCGGTGCGACGACATGCACCCAATCTCGAGGTCGATAGCAGGAGGCCTGCCTTTGAGCCTCGACCGAGGCGCCGTGAAGCGAAAGAG
>DEYM01000141.1 GCA_002364555.1 Phycisphaerales bacterium UBA3158
TGGATTCGAGACAGTCTCACCGCGATGAGTCTCGTGCTTCAGCTGATGGCTCGTGAATCAAGGCCACTGTCGGCCATCGTTGACGACATGCCTTCCTACGCGATGATCAAGCAGACCATCACTCTGGAGGGGGCCGACGCCTCGGAGAAGCTGGCGGCATCGATGGATCTGCTCCAGTCGCACTACGAGCGGCAGACGGATGCCGACGTATCGACCGTGGATGGCGTCCGCATCGATCTTCCATCCGGATGGATGCACCTGAGACCGAGCAACACGGAGCCGATCGCGAGATTGATCGTCGAGAGTGCCTCGGAGGAAGCCGCCGAGGCGCTGGCTCGAGATGCACGCCAGGCAGCGGATCTCTGATCGGAATCAGGGAAGCATTTCCTGTTCGAGGGTCCAGGTGAATGGCTGGTCCCGGCAATCGATGTGTACGCCGAAGAATCCTCCGCGATGCGACTGGGACATGGGCCATATGACCGTTCGATCCGTATCCGGAATGGAGAGTTCCTCCACCTTCTCCGGTTCGACCCATTCAAGCGTCCCCTCGTCGAACTCGACGAAGGCCAGTTCCGAATGCTCGACGGCTCGAGTGACCTCGAAGAGGAACATCAGCCAGTGCCCGCTGTTCTCATAGGCGGTCTCGGAGACAATCCCCTGCATTCGTATGTCGGCCGGATCGATGTCGAGTCCCGTCTCCTCCTTGATTTCTCGACGAGCGCATTCCCATGGACTCTCTCCAAGCTGGGTCTCCAGCTTTCCACCAACGGGTGAATAGAGATCCTTGTTGGGTGGCTTGGCCCTGTGGAGCATCAGTATCCGTCCCTGCTTGTCGTAGATGTAGCAGAGCACGGCGATTCGATGCGGCAGCTCGGGGGATTGTTCATTTGTCGAGGACATGAGTGGACTCTCAGATCGATTGGGTTGAGGCCATTCGTCGAATCATTTCACGGGTGGCCTCTCTTACCCCCACGAAAATGGATCTGCTGATGATGCTGTGTCCGATGTGCAGCTCCGAGAGGCCGGCTATGGCGGCAATCGGAGCGACATTGTCGTAGTTCAGTCCATGCCCCGCATTGCATCGCATACCGGCTTCCAGAACCGATCGACTGGCTCGAGAAACCCGCTCCACCTCATCCATGACCGCCGAAGCCTCGTTGGACCGACCATATTGGTGGAAACAATCGGCATAGGGGCCTGTATGCAGTTCACACACGTTGAAGCCGCACTCCGCGGCGGCGGAGACCTGATCGGGTTCGGCGTCGATGAAGGCGCTGACCGGTATCCCGGCCCCCTTGAGTGCATGGACGATGGGCCGGAGTTCGTCGATTCGACCAACGACGTCCAGGCCACCTTCGGTCGTGATCTCATCACGACCCTCGGGCACGAGCATGGCCATCTGCGGTTGCAGCTGCACGGCGATGCCGAGCATCTCGCTGGTCGCCGCCATTTCCATGTTCAGCCGCGTATTGGTGAGATCCTTGAGCTTTCTGAGATCATCATCCTGGATGTGTCGACGATCCTCGCGTAGATGGAACGTGATTCCATGGGCACCACCCAGCTGTGCCTCTACGGCAGCCCAGGCGGGGTCGGGTTCCCAGGTCCTTCGGGCCTGGCGAACGGTGGCGACATGATCGATGTTGACACAGAGATCTGGCATGAGGGTGATATCCAAGCATGGAATCATAGCGTGGTGCTTGGAGAAGGCGATGCCGGATCACGTGCCAGAGGCATTTCGTGTACGGGCAGGCCATCGGACGGGTATACTTCGCGCGGTCGCATCACGTTTCTCTGGTAAGCGAAAAGCCGATTATGGAAGAGTTCTCTCGCAGGCATGGACAGCTACGGGACGATCTGCTCACTCAGGGTGATCGGGTGGTGTCGCATGCGATGCTCGCGATCGAATCGTTTTTCGGCAATATTCCCGAGAAGGCCAGGGCGGCGATCGAAGCCGATCGCGTCATCGATCGAGCGGACATCGAGATCGAGCGTGCCTCCATCAAGCTGCTCATGCTCTCGCCCACCGCGGAATACGACATTCGTTCCGTGTTCACGATCGTCAAGATCAACAATGAACTCGAGCGAATAGCCGACTGCGGTGTGAACATCGCGGAAGCGACCTGTGCCCACGATGGCGATGCGCCTCGTTCGGGTACGTTCGAAGTCATGGCCAACAGCGTCATAGGCATGGTTCGAGACGCCAATCTGGCACTTCGGAATCGTGATACGGGCCTGGCTCAGCGAGTGCTCGATTTCGATGACACCATCGATCGGTTCAGGACCGAGGTGGTTCGACTCGTGCAGGCGGCCGTCCAGGATGGAACCATGCCCCTGGACGAGGCATTGTGCCTGCTGAATGTCAATCGCGCTCTCGAGCGCATGGCGGATCACTGCACCAATATCTCCGAACAGCTGATCTATCTGGAATCCGGAAAAATCGTCCGACATCTTTCTTCTGGATGGACTCAGCCTGAGGAGCCGGAAAAGAGTTGAGCGTGGATACCGAGCAGATTCGATCACGACTGAAAGCCTGTGGCCAGGATCACATCCTCGAGGCCTGCGAGAAACTCGATCCAGCCCGCCGTTCGGCGTTGTTGGAACAGGCCTCCCGACTACCGCTTGATTCACTTCGTGAGCTGATCGATTCCTTCGTTCTCAAGGGTGCTGCCGACGAACCGTGCACGGCCATCTCCCCGGCGGTCGTCACGATGCCCGATGCGGCGTTGGCCGCGGAGCTCACCGCTCGTGGTGAACAGGTGATTCGGGACGGGCGTGTCGCGGCGTTCACCGTTGCTGGAGGTCAGGGTACTCGCCTCGGCTGGGGGGGACCCAAGGGCACCTATCCGGCGACTCCTGTGAGTGGCAAGCCCCTGTTTCGAGTCTTCGCCGAACAGATCGAAGCGGCAAGCATCGCATGGGATACACCCATTCGCTGGTACATCATGACCAGCGAGGCCAATGATTCGGCGACACGTTCCTTCTTCGCGGACAACAACTGGTTTGGTCTTCCCAGAACCCAGGTCATGCTCTTCCCGCAGGGAATGATGCCATGCTTCGATCGGGGCAACGGAAACGTGCTGCTGGAAGCACCCGATCGAATCGCGATGAGTCCGGATGGACATGGTGGTTCGATCGCAGCGCTGCACGCCAGCGGTGCACTCGAGGAGATGTCGGTTCTGGGTATCGACACGATCTCCTATTTTCAGGTGGACAATCCGCTCTCGAGCGTGATCGACCCCTTGTTCATCGGCTTGCATTCGGATCCGGATCGATCATCCGGGGAGATGTCGAGCAAGATGGTCCCCAAGCGGGAATCGGCGGAGAAGGTGGGAGTCTTCTGCCGGGTTGGTGAACGTACCCAGGTAATCGAATATTCCGACATGCCCGAATCGCTGATGACAGAAGTCGATGATGATGGACGACTGCGCTACGACGCGGGAAACATCGCGATCCATCTTCTCGGCGTCGAATTCGCCAATCGCGTCTTCGAGGAAAACGAGCTTCCATGGCATCGTGCGCTCAAGAAGGTCCCATGCTTCGACCTGGAGACCCAGTCCAAGACCACCCCCGAATCCCCCAACGGCGTGAAACTCGAGCGTTTCATATTCGATGCGCTGAGTCTGGTATCCAGGCCGGCCATCCTCGAGGTGGACCGTTCAATGGAATTCGCGCCAATCAAGAACGCCACCGGTCAGGATTCACCCGAATCCTGTCGACAGGCCCAGAACGATCTCTATGGGGATTGGCTGGCATCGCGTGGTGTCGACGTGACGCGTGACGGGAATGGGCATGTGCTCGCCGACATCGAGATCAGCCCCTTGTCGGCGATGACATCGGAACAACTGCAGCCGGAGGATCTTCCGGCAGCCGTCGGGTCCGACGATCGCATACTCATCTGATCCCACGTTCCCTCAGGAATGCCCGGACGGTCTGCTCGAGGCACCATCCGGTCTCCTGAAGACTCCGTTCGAGTCCATGCTCCCGGTCAAGGGTGATGATGTGATCGATTGGTCCATCGTTGTCCACAAGCGATTGTTCCCATCCGGTTCCCAGGGTGCCGCAGATCGCGACGGTCTCGATACCCATCTCGTTGGCGCATCGGGCGGCGGCAAGCGGGACCTTGCCCATCATTGATTGTTCATCGAGTCGACCCTCTCCGACCATGAGCAGATCGGTTCCATCGAGCCTTGAACGGAAGTCGAGCCTCTCAAGCACCATCTGGGCACCGCTGATTATGTCAGCGCCGATCATGGCATGTAGACCGAAGGCTGTTCCGCCGGCGGCACCGCCACCCACAACAGATCGATGGATACCCTCGGGGTCCATCACATCCGCCAGGTGAAGAAGGTTCGCATCCAGAACATCGATGTCTTCAGGGCGTGCACCCTTCTGATGTCCGAACATCGTCGCGGCACCAGTCACGCCCAGCAGCGGAGCCTGGACATCCACCGCGATCTCTATTCGAGGGATGCCTCCGGGCAGTTCGATGCTGGCGATTCTGGAGAGCATGCCATTGGAGATGGGATCCTCGATGGGTTCTCCGATCGAATTGAGTATTCGACCGCCGAACGCCTGGATGATTCCACAGCCACCATCCATGGTGGCCGTGCCACCAGCAGCCAGCAGAATATGTCCGGCATCCCGTGCTGCAATGGCCATGAGTTGACCGGTGCCATAGGAGGAGGTCCTGAAGGGATTGCGTTCGGTTTCACGGAGTCGCTCGA
>DEYM01000062.1:0-2494 GCA_002364555.1 Phycisphaerales bacterium UBA3158
ATGAACTCTGGTTCAAGCAGATGCTGCATGAACTCGATCTGGCAGGATCGCGATTTCGCGAGGGTGATCTGTGGAGCGTCTACAACCTGCTCAAGCGAGTCAGGATGATTCTCAAGACGATCGTGGGCCAGGTGGACATCCTCGAGACCATGACTCCCGAGTCCTTCGTCTCATTCCGTGATCGGCTCGATACCGCCTCGGGCTTCCAGTCGATGCAGTTCAGGGAAATCGAGTTCAAGCTGGGGCTCAAGCGAGAGGAAGTCCTCAAGTACATGCCCGAGGGAATGCATGGCCGCGATGTGGCCATGGGACGTCTCCAGCAGCCATCCCTCATCGACGACTTCCATGCGTTTCTGGCCAGTCGAGGCTCGGAACTTCCAGCCGACGTGCTCCAGCGAGACATCGCCACCAGATACGAGCCCAACGAACAGGTTCAGGATCTGCTGGTGTCACTCTCCCAGAAGTCTCCCGAGATGGTGAACCTGTTTGAACTCATGCTCGATATCGATGAAGGTCTCCAGGAGTGGAGATACCGACATGTCCAACTGGTACGCCGGACCATCGGCGGCAAGCATGGCACAGGTGGTTCTCCGGGTGTGAAGTATCTGGAAAGCACGCTCTTCGAACCCGTCTTCCCCGATCTCTGGGCGATTCGACACAGGTTCTAGCGTGAGCAGCATCGGAGATCGAACCTGGTATCGAGTTCTTTCGTGCATGCTCGGAATGCTCGCATCCATCGGCCTGGTCCGGTATGCCTACTCGCCACTCGTACCGGCGATGATCGACCAGGATTGGCTTTCCAGTTCACAGGTCGGCTATCTGGGCACCGTCAATTTCGTCGGCAACTTCATCGGCGCCTTTCTCTGCGCGTGGTTCTCGAGACGTTTCTCGGGTGGCGTCGTCTGTCGAGTGGCCCTGCTTGTCGGTTTCATCAGCGTTGGACTCTCAGCCATCGATTTCGGGCCATGGTGGCTCGCAGGGTGTCGATTCATGGCTGGACTCACGGCCGCCGGCGGCATGATCCTCACACCGGCACTGGTCGCCCAGGGTATTGCGGACAAGCAACGAGGCAAGCTCATCAGCATCGTCTTCGCCGGTAGCGGTCTGGGTGTCATCATCCTGAGCCTGACCCTGCCCTCCATCGCAGGTGAGGATCCAACCATCGGCTGGCTGTACACAGCCGGCCTGACGCTTGTCTGCCTCGTGATCGCCTGGCCCGGCCTCAAGACTCGATCGGAACAATTCACCGCTGCTGAAGAGGCCTCATCCCACACCGTCTATCGTGGCCGACTCATCCTCTTGGGCATCACGTATCTCTTCGCCGCGGCCGCCATCGTTCCACATTCCCTCTATCTGGCGGCCTACATACACGAGGTGCTCAAGCAACCGCTGAGTTTCAGCATGATGGTCTATGCGATCTACGGAGCCGGGATCATGCTCGGTGGCCCGGTCATGGGAGGGCTGGTGAGCCGTTTCCTGGGAAGATACGTCACGCTCATCCTCTGCATGGCAGTCGGGCTGATAGCCGTCTTGATGATTCTCCTGACACACGGCGTCTGGATGGCCGTCGCATCCGGATTCGTTCTTGGTCTCGCCCAGATGGGCTACGCCTCGATCGTGACCCATCGCGTGCTGATGTTGGCCGGGCCCTTGGGCCACATCAAATGGTGGGGAAGGTTGACGATCATCTTCAATATCAGCATGGCAAGCAGTGCATTCGCCATGGGATACATGATCCACATCGGTCTGGGATATCAGGCCGGCTTCTGGATGGCCGCCGGTTGCTTCGGGGCTGCGATGATCTTCGCATTCATGGTTACCATTCCCAAGGGAATCAATAGCAGGAGCTGACATGTACGATCTGAGCCCGCCCATCACCGAACATCTGGCCGTCTGGCCAGGCGATACGCCCATGTCACGCGAGCATCTTCTGAAGATCGATTCCGGAGACACGGTCAATCTGAGCACACTTCGAGCAACCGTACATCTCGGATCACATGCCGATGGGATCAACCACTATTCGCAGGATGGCGAGGGTGTCGGCGAGCAGCCGCTCGAACATTACATCGGTCCTTGCCAGGTCGTTCATGTGACTGCCACCAGAGGTGAGCGATATGGAATCGAGTCGCTTCCCGCCGACTTCGAAATGCTCGCGCCGAGACTACTTCTCTGCAGCGGCACCTATCCCGATCCCAATGCATTCAACGAGGATTTCGCGGCTCCCGATCCCGCCTTGATCGATCATCTGGCCCAACGGGGAATGATCACGATCGGTGTCGATGCGCCCAGCGTCGATCTCTGCCAGTGCAAGGAGCTCCTGAGTCACAATGCCTGTCTGAGAGGCAACGTCCGTATTCTCGAGACATTACAGCTGCAGAAGGTTCCAGCTGGCTGCTATGAACTGATCGCGCTTCCTCTGAAGCTGATGGGCTTCGACGGCTCGCCGGTCAGGGCGATTCTCCGGTCTCTTCCGGGCGAACCGGACCAATAGCGG
>DEYM01000062.1:2833-4157 GCA_002364555.1 Phycisphaerales bacterium UBA3158
ATTGTCCACTGGCGATGTCGCCTGAACGCGGTATCCTCAGTGCATGATCATGAAGCATCCAGACCAGAAACTCGGACGAGCAGCCGTCATCGTCGTCGGCCTCTTCATCATCGCGTGCATCGTGCTGTTGATCCTCGCCTTCTTGATCAACTAGAAGTAGCGGGATCCCTTTCGACCAGCAGCTGCAGTGCCTGGGTGCCTTTGCGCCCCAGTCCCTCGTTCACGGCCAGTTCATAGAACTCGCGGGCCATGGACAGCGCCTTGAGCTCGAGTCCCATCGAAGCCGCCTCCTCGAAGGCGATCGTGAGATCCTTGAGGAAATGCTCGATGAAGAAACCCGGCTCGAAGTCGCGTTCCAGAATCCTCGGGCCCAGATTGTTGATGCTCCAGGATCCAGCGGCACCACCGCCAACGGACTCGATGACCTTCTCGCCATCGAGTCCAGCCATCTGTGCATATCGAAGCCCTTCGCACATGCCGAGCATGCCGCCGGCGATGAGAATCTGATTGACCATCTTGGTGTGCTGACCTGATCCAGCGGGCCCCTGATGGACGATGGTCTTGCCCATGAGCTCGAAGATCGGCATCGCGGTCGCGACGGCCGGCGTCTCGCCACCGACCATGATCGAGAGCGTTCCATTGCGAGCACCGACATCGCCTCCGCTGACCGGCGCATCGATCGCGGAGAGGCCCCTGGCTGAAGCCGCCTCTGCAATTCTCCGGGCAAGAGACGGTGGGCTGGTGGTCATGTCGATGATGATCGGCGGTGGGGTATCGGCAGACAGTATGCCCGCGTCACCCAGGAAGACCTCCTCCACATCATGGGGCATCCCCACGATGGCAATGGCCATGTCGGCGCCATCGGCAGCCTCCGCAGGCGTCTTCGCCCATCGGGCTCCTCGCTCGAGAAGCGAGTTGGCCTTCGATCTGGTTCGTGTGAAGACGACGAGTTCATGACCGGCCTCCATGAGATGACCAGCCATCGAATGACCCATGACTCCTGTACCGATGAAGGCGATTTTCATGACTGGATGCTCCTGGATGATCAGCCTGTGAAGGCGACGACCTTGACCTCGACCGCTATGGGCGTGGGCAGGCAGTTGATCTCGATGGTGGTGCGAGTCGGATTGGGATTGCCTTCACCGGCGAAGTACTCGGCGTAGACCTTGTTGTATCGCTTGAAGTCGCCGTCCATGTCCGTCAGGAACACCAGGACATCGATGATGTCGTCCCAGCTGGCTCCGGCATCCTCGAGTATGGCCTTGACGTTGTCGAAGCATGAACGGCACTGCAGCTCGATGTCATGATCGACGAGCGTTCCTTC
>DEYM01000062.1:4554-4789 GCA_002364555.1 Phycisphaerales bacterium UBA3158
TACAGGAAGTCGCCTGCACGCTTGGCATGCGGATAGGCGCCGACGGGCTCCGGTGCTCGATCACTTGAATGGGTCTGGCTGCTCATGACGGTACGGCTCCCTGGGCTGAGCCCTTCATGGTCTTGGTCGCTGTGCAGATCGTCCTGGCTTCGGTGCAGAATCTCAGGGCATCGTCGCCACCTTCGCGGCCAAGCCCACTGTTCTTCACGCCGCCGAAGGGAACCCTGAAGTCGCG
>DEYM01000062.1:5215-8930 GCA_002364555.1 Phycisphaerales bacterium UBA3158
GCCGCGGAGAGTCCGTAGTCGGTGGCGTTGGCCAGCTCGACCGCTTCGGCTTCGGTGCTGAAGGGAATGACGCAGACGACCGGCCCGAAGATCTCCTCCTGATTGGTTCTGGCGGTCATGTCGAGTCCGGTGATGACCGTCGGCTCCAGGAAGAAGCCGTCACGACAGTGTTCGGGCAGTCCATCGGGGCGACTGCCCCCCTGGATGATCTGGCCACCTTCATCGCGTGCTCTCTGGATCATGGCTTCCACACGATCACGATGATCGCTTGATACCAGGGCGCCGAATTGAGTGCCAGACTCGAGCGGATCACCGATCCTGAGTCCATTCGCCTCGCGACACAGACCCTCGACCACCTGTTCGTAGATGTCCTCGTGAACGAGCAGTCGTTCCCCGCACAGGCAGATCTCTCCCTGATTGGCGAAGGCGGCCGCGGCCGCCATCGAGATGGATGGCTCCAGATCGGCGTCCTCGAAGATGATCGTCGGGTTCTTCCCGCCCATCTCGAGGGAGACCTTGCGGAAACTAGGTGCCATCGACTCGGCGATGTGACGTCCCGTCGCGGTCCCGCCGGTGAAGGTGACGGCGCCGACACGGGCGTCGTCGATGATCGATTGGCCAACCTCGGGCCCGAGACCATGGATGATGTTGAGTACGCCGGGGGGGAAGCCGACTTCCTGAGCCAGTTTCCCAAGCATCCAGGCGGTGACCGGAGTCAGCTCCGAGGGCTTGGCGACCACGGTGTTGCCGGTGGCCAGGGCCGGTGCAATCTTCCAGGTGAAGAGATACAGCGGGAGATTCCAGGGTGAGATCGCACCGATCACACCCACGGGCACATGCAGCACATCGTTGACGGCGCGAGATCCCGTTTCGTAGTGCTCGCTCTCGAATTCAAGGACTGAACTGGCGAACCAGCGAAGATTGGCGACCGCACGGGGAATATCCACCGTGCGAGCCAGTTCGACCGGCTTTCCATTGTCCATGCTCTCGGCTTCGGAGAAGGCAATCAGATCCGATTCGATCGCATCGGCGAGGGCGTGCATCAGGCGTGATCGCTCACGCACCGGAGTGGTTCTCCACGACGCGCGGGCATCATGGGCCGCCATCACCGCATCGCTCGCGGTTCGTGTTCGAGGAACGGTCCCATAGACCTGACCGGTGGCCGGAGCGATCAGATCAAGCGTGTCATCCGCTGGAACATGATGCCCATTGATGAGATTGAGAACATCGACCATGTCGACTCCATTCAAAGCGCTGCAAGTCGACCGCCATCGACTGGAATGCTGGTTCCGCAGATATAGCCCGCCTCGTCGGATGAGAGGAAGGCGACCAGGGCTGCCAGCTCCTCGGGCTTTCCGATTCGCCTGGCCGGAATGGCGTTGATGATCTGCTGGCGGATCTTCTCCGGGGTCGTGCCGGCTTTTTCCGCCTTGCGTTCGAAGATGCTTCCAAGTCGGCCCGTCTCGGTGAATCCGGGAAGCACGTTGTTGACCGTGATGCCATCTCCGGCCAATTCATCGGCGAGCGTTCGAGCCCAGTTGCCCATGGCGCCACGAACCGTGTTGGAGACGCCAAGTCCCTTGATCGGCATCAGGACGGACGTGGAGATCACATTGATGATCCGTCCGAACTTCTTTTTCTGCATGCCTGGAACGACCGCCTGGACAAGTGCCTGCGAGAGCATCAGATGAGGCTTCATGGCTTCGAGGAAGGACATGGGATCGGCATCGTAGACGCGACCCGGCGGTGGGCCTCCCGAGTTGTTGACCAGGATGTCCACCTCGCCTCGATCCTCGAGGAACTCGGACACGCTTCTGGCCGTGCCTTCCCAGTCCGCGAAATCACCCGCTATCCATGCATGCCTCTGCTTGGCCGGAACCGGCAGCGCATCGCGGACCTGGGAGAGTGAATCAGGATTCCTGGCCAGCAACGTGACATGGGATCCTTCGGAGGCCAATCGTTCTGCACAAGCGCGACCAATGCCCTGGGTTGAACCACAGACAATCGCGCGACGTCCTTCTAGTGGGAGTGTCATGGGGCGTACACTAGCAGCCAACCCCCTCGATGGGGGATGGAGAACCCATGAGTAGCCAGGATACGCCCAATCAGATCGCCAGCCCCCTTCGACCCTTCGGCGAGTCGATCTTCAGCCAAATCAATCGAATGGCCATCAAGGCCCAGGCGGTCAATCTCAGCCAGGGCTGTCCCGACTTCGATGCACCCGCCTTCATTCGCGAAGCTGCCCGAGACGCCATTGAATCGGGGAACAACCAATACGGACCCATGGCCGGTGCCACCGAGCTCACCGCGGCAATCGCCGACGATGCCCGGGACTTCATGAAGATGGACATCGACGCCGCCTCCGAAGTCACCACCACCTGCGGATGCACGGAGGCGATATCAGCCTCGATCCTCGGCCTGCTTCAGGAGGGGGACGAGGTCATTCTGATGGATCCGGTCTACGACTGCTATCGACCATGTCTGGCATTGGCCAATGTGACGACTCGATCCGTCACCATGCAGGCTCCGGACTTCGCGCTCGATGCCGCCGCCATCGATGCGGCCTGCACCGAACGAACGCGGGCCATCATGATCAACACGCCTCACAACCCGACCGGTCGAGTCTTCACGAGAACTGAACTCGAGGCTCTTGCCGAGGTCTGCAGACGTCGTGATCTGCTGGTGTTCTCCGACGAGGTCTACAACCGGATCGTCTTTGAAGGTGAACATGTCAGCATCGCCTCGTTGCCGGGGATGGCGGATCGTACGATCACGTTGTGCAGTCTCGGAAAGACCTTTTCCGTCACCGGGTGGAAGATCGGCTGGGCGATCGCACCGCCGCATCTGACAGCGGGAATCCGGGCAGCTCATCAATTCATCACCTTCGGATCAGCCCATCCGCTCCAGCACGCGGCAGCGGTCGCCCTGAGGGATCGGAGCGAGTACTACACCCAGCTGGTATCCGATTACCGAGAGAGTCGCGATCTGCTCTGTGAAGGACTGAGGCGAGCCGGTTTCAAGTTCAACATGCCTGAAGGCGGCTACTTCGTGCTCTGTGATCACACCCATCTTGGCCAACCCGACGACATCGCCGCTTGCCGCTGGCTCATCGATGAAATCGGCCTCGCCTCGATTCCACCCAGCAGCTTCTATGCGAATCCCGCTCAAGGCAGTCAACTGATTCGATTCGCCTTCTGCAAGCGCATCGAAACGATCGAGGCCGCCCTCGAACGACTTGCACGCCTGTAGGGGACAGGTCATGAACCAGAGGCAAAGACCTCGGCCAGCGCCGCAAGGTCCTTCTTGCCCAGCCCTCGTTTCTCGGCCTCCTCGAAGACCAATCTCACGGCGTCCTGAAAGACCAGATTGGTGCCGAGCGACTGTGCGATTGCACGCACCGCTTTCTGCCCTTCGCCCCACGCGTTGATGGTGGCCTGAGTCTCCTCGGTATTGCCATCACGCACGGCTTCGATGAGCCTGATCTTCTCTGCCGGGATGATCGACCCGACATTTCTGGTGTGCTCCATGAAGACGTCAAGCGAGATGCCGCCAGCCTGGGCAATCGCCACGCCGTTGACGATGCCGATCAGCGACAAGCCAACGTCCACCATCAGCGCTCGACTGAGGATCGTTGGCTTCTTGATGTCCTCACCAAGGTTGGTCCAGTTTGCCGCAAGCAGGCGAAGGATTGGATCGCACTCTTCAAGGACATCGG
>DEYM01000070.1 GCA_002364555.1 Phycisphaerales bacterium UBA3158
CTCCCGAAGCTGCGGGTAGGCATGGGCCAGAAGCGTGCGCAGAGCCTGAGCATCGCCTGATTGATGCTCGGCCAGCAGCTGCGTGATGTCTCCTGGTTCGGTGGCCATCATGAGACTCATGGTAGCTCATGCGAATATTCATTCCATATCCGCGATCAAATCCGGGCAAACTGGCCAGATCATGATTTTCCGCATGGACAAACACGCCTTGTTGATTCGACGATTCAGGATCGTCATGTATCAAACAGCCTGTTCGAGTCGTCCGTGAAGATTACCTTGTCCTGTTTTCTCAGTAGGGCACCTGCGATGCGCCATGATCATGATGTCAAAGAGAATTCTTCGAATTTCCGGGTAATTACGGCAAGCATTTCGAAGCGTCGACGTTTCACTGATGACAACACGAAGGTGGATGACAGGTCGATGGTCGGCCTCGTCCACAACCGGATACCACCGCCAGCCATGGCGGTTCGGGATTGGCTATCAGACATCGACGTTCTGGCAACATGTCGCATGACATGACATCGATCGGTGCGTCTACTTCAGGAGCATGACATGCGTTGGGCACCACTGATCATCACAAGTCTCTTCGTGAGTCTGCTGGTGATGGCCCGAGTCGCCGAGTTCATTCCCGAGAACTGGTGGCCATCCGACGAGACAGGCACAGCTGGAGATCACGAATCATCGGATCACACGAATCCGATCGCCAACGACACCTACCGGATCCGGGCCCTGACCTGGTTCGACACCGAGAAGCGATGTACCGTAAGAAAAGTCCAGATCGTTCGTTTAAAGAAGGCAGATGAGACGGCCGACGAACAACCGATTTTCCTCCACATCGCTGCTCGTGTGATCGAACCGGGGGCCGGATCCCATTCTCCCTTGCAATCAGGCACTCCGGACCGAATTCCCCTCCAAATCAGGAACCATCCGGAAGATTGAACAGAGCCGACTCGCACTTACCGCGGGTCGGCTTTCCTCTTTGGCAGGTCAACGAATCGCCTTGGTCATGCCACCATCGATGCAGATCGATTCGCCGGTCACGTAACTCGATTCCGAAGTACTCAGGAACGAGACAAGACTGGCGATTTCATCGGTGGTCGCCGAGCGACCGGTGGGAATCGTCTCCATGAATTCAGGAGACACCTCATAGGAATCGACGAAGCCGGGAAGGACCGAGTTGACCCGGACATCGGGCGCCCATTGCCTGGCCGCCATTCTGACGAAGGCCGTCAAGCCCGAACGCATGACGGTCGAAACCGGAAACTCGTCCATGACCTCTCGTGATGCTGCGCCTGAAATGCAGGTGATGGTTCCCTTGGCACCACAGGCACGCATGGCCGGCACCGCTGCACGGGCGATTCTGGCGACGCTCATGAGGACCATGTTCATGCCGTCCTGCCAGTTCTCATCGGAGAGTTCAAGCAGAGGACCCTTGGGAAGATGCCCGGTATTGACGACGACGGAGTCGAGTCTTCCGTAGTGTTCCAGCGTCTTGCCCACGAGATGATTGATGTCGATCGGATCCGTCAGATCACCCTGGATACCAAGCCCATCGACTTCCCTGGCGACATCATGGATTGATTCGCTTCGACTCATGAGGGCAATCCGAAATCCATCCCTCGACAATCTTCGGGCGCAGGCTGCGCCGATTCCCTGACTGGCGGCGGTGACGATGGCGACTGGCTGTGTGTTCATGCTCTGGATTGTAGAGGCTAGATACGGACTCGCTCGCCCTCCTGAGCGGAGTCCAGACTGTGTGTGTCCCCACGCCATCGAACGCCTCCACGAATGAAGGCCAGCAAGAACGAACGCAGGGCGATCATGAGTGTGAGCAGCAGTCCCACCGGCAGCACCAGCACCCAGATCCACGGCAGCCCGAAACGAATGGCCGAGATCATCCCGGTGACGATCGCCAGGATACAGGTGATCAAGGCCGGTATGGCCGCACCGATGGGTAGATGGATCCATGTTGAAACCAGTGCGAAGGGTGCAACGAGAACCAGCGTCAGCAGAAGAATCGTCAGTGATCGGATGACGAGTCCCATTCGACCACCTGCCTTGGCAGCGCCTTTTTCCATCCCCTGCAGGAAGTCGCGAGTTGACCGATACCAGACAACCGAAAGACGATCGGTCGCCACGGCCAGCCTGGATCGACCACCTGATTCACGAATGATGGTTCCCAATCCGACATCGTCGGCGATCTCCATGCGCAGCTGTTCCATGCCTCCGGCTTTTTCAAGTGCGGATCTTCTGACGAGATTGAAGGCCCCGACTCCCATGGCTCGATCGGCCTCGTCGTCGTTGGCTTTCCACAGTTTCGTGGCTGCGACCAGCACGATCATCATCACCGCCAGGCACATTCGCATCAGCACTGGCCCGCCAGCTATTCGCGGCATGAGTGCGACATGATCGGCCTGCTGATCCCTGGCCCATCCCATCGTCGAGGACATCAGCCCTGCCGTGACGTGCACATCGGCATCGGAGAGGAGTATCCAATCCCCCTTGGCCAATTCAATACCCTTCTGCTGAGCATGAACTTTTCCCAGCCACCCAGTTGGCAGCTCCTTGAGATGAAGAACCCGAACGCGAGCGTCCTGCTGTGCGAATCGATCCATAATGGCCCCGGTGGCATCGGACGATCGATCATCCACCAGAATGAATTCCAGATCGGTGGAAGGATCGGCCAGACGGCTTTGCATGGCGGATTCGAGCTCATCGGCTTCATCACGAGCAGGGCAGATCACGCTCACCAACGGATGTTCCGGGCCGACACCACCGACAAGCGATCGCACCTGGAGACCGGTTCTGATCAGCATGAAGCAGAGCGCCGTCCAGAGAATCAGACTGGATGAAATGAGCAACCAGATCAAGAACATGTGAGAAGGCTAGCGGATCGGATGACAATGCGGGCGGCACATGATGTGCCGCCCGCGTTTGTGCTGTCTCATGGTCCCGACATCGGGAGCAATCCGGTCTTGTTCGAATCAGCTCGCTTCAGCTCTCGGATGTGCTTCCGTGTAGGCTTCCTGCATTCGCTTGGTGGTCAGATGCGTGTAGACCTGGGTCGTCGAGAGACTCTGGTGGCCCAGAAGTTCCTGGACACTTCTCAGATCGGCACCATTGTCGAGCAGGTGTGTGGCGAAGCTGTGACGCAAGGTGTGTGGTGAGATCTCGGGATCGAGACCGGCTTCCTTGAGGTATTTGGTGACTTTCCGTCGAACCGACCGAGCACTGATTCGGCCATCACCCTTGTTGATGAAGACGGCACGATCACTACCCAGTTCGCTGTCCAGACGGCGTCTCATCTGCAGATAGTGCTGCAGTGCGGCCATGGCGTGAGAACCAAGTGGCACGATGCGTTCGCGACGGCCCTTGCCTCGGACGATCAGAGCCTGTCCGACTTCATCGATGTCCTTGATGTCCATCCCGACGAGTTCACTGACTCGGATACCCGTTGAGTAGAGGGTTTCCAGCATGGCTCGATCCCTGGCACCCAGAAGCGTCTGGATATCGGGAGCCGCCAGAAGCTTCTCGACTTCCTGTACATCGATGGCCTTGGGCAGACGCTTGGCCTGGCGGGGTGTCCGGATCAGCGCCATTGGATTGCCCTGGGTGGTGCCACGCCTTTCGAGCCATCTGTAGAAGGATCGCATGGTGGCGATCTTCCTGGCCATGGTCGCGGCCGAATAGTCGAATGAATCGAGATGGGCGAGATATTCGCGAACGAGCGCGGTGTCCGCTTTCAGGATGTGGTTGGTCAGACAGTCGGGACCGACCGTGCCGGCCACGTCGGTCGAATCCGCGTCACCGCATCGTTTCCAGGCGGCGGTTTCATCTTGAAGGTCGAGTGTGATGTTGTTTTCCTCAGTGAGGAATTCGACAAACTGTCTCAGGTCGACTCCATAGCATTTGGCGGTGTACGGGCTGAATGCTCTCTCATCGAGAAGGTAGGAAAGGAAGTCGCCGATTACGGGAAGAGTTTTGTTCTGGCTCATTGGATTACTCGAGGATCTCATGACTGTTTCAATGGGAAGTTGGAGAAGTAGTGGGAGGAATTAGATGTCGTGTGGTTTGGGAGTCGTCTGTCCGGACTTCGTGGTGGCCTGCATCATCTGTTGACGGACCATCGCGACATCGAACCAGTCCAGTTGGACACGTTCATCTGCCGCGAGTTCAGAAACAGCTTCAATCAAGGCGTCTTCATCACCGGCGGTCCACTGGAAGTTCCAGCGAGATTGCCCTTTGAAGAGACTGATCCGATAGGGATTCGGGTCGCCTGTTGGTGGGGGAAGATAAGAGTCGTAGGTCATGCCTGGTCCTTGGTGGGCCAGGTCGTGCCTGGCTCAGTATTCGGTCTCTGCGACCAACCGTTTGTGCTCGTTGCGAAGTAATTCGGCAAGCAGCTGGTGGGCCACGAATTTCGTGTACAGATCCATCTTCATCAGGTAGATGTCGTCGCCGTATGCCGTCGAGGGGTGGGTTCGACCGTTGGCGAACAGGGCAAGCAGCTCAAGCGTGCTGTGATCGGAGGCATCGAAGATGCCAGCTGCCTGTGCCGCGGCAATGAGGCCCGCGCTGTATGTCGTGTTGGATTGATCGGGGAGTTCGTCGGTTTCCGGAGAACTCGAACGATCTGAATGAATGAACAGTTGCAGAGCGAGCCCCAGTGTCGGGGGCGTATACGGATCCCAGGCAGTGACGTTTCCGACGATCAGCCCGTTGACACCCAGTGTGTCAATCAGCGTCTGGGCATCCTTGGGAGTCGTGACCGCTCTCATGTTCAGTTTCCGCATGACGGCGAGTGTTCGTGTCACGGGGACGGTGTTGATGCCTCTGACCTGCTGAAGTTCCTCGGTCAGGGCATCGCTGATCCGGATCGTGTTGACGGCCGAGGTACCCGATTCATTGACCAGTGGGGCGATCGCCCACAGGACAGTGCCCGAATACGGGGCCTGGAGTCGATTCGGTTGATTCAAGCTGTGTTTCTGGGTGCAGCTGGCCACAAAGGCCACCAGCAGGCAGCAGACGAGGAGGGATCCTCCGACGCTGATAAGGCGTCGATCTAATGGGATGGACTGTGCACTTGTCATGGCATCCTTGCCCACTAGCGAGCTCCGCTCGCCATGCTTCCCGCATCCATGCGGGTTCCCGGGGTCAAAAACAGGGTTTCCGGGGCTGAAAATAGGAATTAGCCCCATTCCAGCACCCTTTGATCGACCATGAGAGCCAAGGTCGGACAATTATTCTCGGAACTCCTTGGGCTGGATCGAGGGTTTTTCACACCCCCTCATCCGGTCATGAGTTCTGGGTCGAATGAAGGGAATCGTCAAATGATCCCTTCGTGAGGCCCCTGATTTGGACCTCTTTTCTGACAGCTTGTCACGGACTGTCCACAGACCCACCCTGATTCCGTCTTGAGGGCTTTATTGGGGTACAATTCGTCGTTCTCGATCGCGTAGCTCAGTTGGTAGAGCAACCGCCTTTTAAGCGGTAGGTCCTGGGTTCGAGCCCCAGCGCGATCACTGGCATTTTTCTCGCTTACAGGCGACTGGTCGGAGGGGCGTTCATCGTGCTGCACGCCAATTGGAGCAAGGGGCGACTGGTCATATGGGCCGAGTCGCTGCGTCGCTTCCTCCTTCTGACAGACCCTCAGGGTAGATCCGGTGCCGAGCCGCAGGGTTCAGAGCATCCATTCTCCATGCCTGTCGAGGAACTGCGTGATCTCTTGAAATCGCATGCGCCGCTGATCAAGCCGGAGCGATTTGAAGAGGACGTGATACAGCTTCGTCTTCCTCGTGATCTGCTGGGCCCATGGCCCAGCGATGCATTGGCGAATCTGGTTGGAGGGGTCGAGACGGCCGAGGATCCATCCCTGGGCGAGTTCTCCGTTCAAGGCCTCGTGGTCGAGCCGATCGAAGTGATCGGTGTCATGATCGCGCTCGATCGGGCATCGAGATCGACCGGCGATTCACGTGGCCTGACCATCGGCCCCACGTTGAATTGGTGGCGATCGCTGGCATTGTTCGCATTGGACCTGATGTCCGATCAGCGGTTCATCCCATCCGTTCGTCAGGATGAGAAGGCCATGCTGCATGCAACATGGAGACCATGGCTTCATGACGAAGAGGTATGTCGAAGGCTTGCTGCGATGCTGGCCTCCATGCCACCGGTCATCCGTTGTGTCCAGGACGATCTGGGAGAGGGTGCCTGGCCGCGGCTGGAAGCGAGCATGGTCGGCATCATCGATTCCCACATCAGAAAACTCCTCATGGAGGACGACTTTGGCGAAGCACTGGATGGTCGGAATCCGTCTGATCCCCATGTCGCCTGGTTGAGTGGACTGCTCAAGGAGCAACAGTCGATCCCGCGCGATGGCGAATCGGGCCGAACGTTCTTCCGCGATGCCAGACGATGGATCGGTCGTCTCGACGACGTCAGTGCCAATCTGGAATACCGACTCTGGCTGAAGCTCCAATCGCCAGAAAACGGAGAGCGTGGTACATGGCGGCTCGAACTTGGATTGCATTCCTCCAATGATGCATCGCAGCAACTCACGGCCCAGGAGGTCTGGACACAGTCGCCGGAGGAGCTGGGAAGCTCTGCTGGAGAGGGTGCCGAGCCT
This sequence comes from Phycisphaerales bacterium UBA3158, assembly GCA_002364555.1. GTDB lineage: Bacteria > Planctomycetota > Phycisphaerae > Phycisphaerales > SM1A02 > UBA1668. Next base: position 6,623 of record DEYM01000070.1, read on the forward strand.
CAGGACATACTCGTGACGGAACTCGGGCGAGCGGCACGTCTCTATCCTGCGCTGGAAAAGCTGCTCAACGAGGCGAATCCGCTCGGAGTCGATCTCGATACGGCGGCAGCAGCGCAGTTCCTCTCCGAATACAAGCCCTTGCTGGAGGAGGCCGGTTGCATCGTCACCGCCCCCGGATGGTGGGGAACGACCGATGGTTCACTCGGACTCCAGTTGACGATCGATGCCGACGAGATCGATCAGGAAGCACTGGCCGATGGTTCGCTTTCCGGCCTCAACACGATGGTGGCGTATCGATGGCAGGTGGCCGTGGGTGATCAGCCGCTCTCTCTCGAGGAACTCAAGCGACTCGGCAAGCAGCGTCTTCCATTGGTTCAGATTCATGGCCAATGGGTGGAGATCAATCCCGAGCAGGTCGCCAAGGCCGTTGCCTTCCTCGAGAAATCCGAGGTGGCCGATCGGAAGATGAAACTCATCGAGGCGCTGCGTCTGGCATCAGGTGGTGAGGATGACGAAACCGGACTGGCCATCACCGGACTGGAATCATCCGGTTGGGTATCCGATCTTCTCGGTGATGGAACAAGTTCCTGGATGAAGGACATCAAGGCGCCCGAACTGTTCGAGGGTTCACTGCGTCCCTATCAGCTCAGAGGGCTTGGATGGTTGAGTTTCCTGGATCGCCTCGGTCTCGGCGCCTGTCTGGCCGATGACATGGGGCTCGGAAAGACCGTTCAGTTGATTGCCCTCCTGCAATGGGAGCGAGCGTCCGAGAGGGCGCCCGAACAAGGGTATCCGCCGACGCTGCTGGTCGTTCCGACCTCGGTCATCGGCAACTGGGAACGCGAGCTGTCACGTTTCGCCCCCGAACTTTCAGTGATGGTTCATCATGGCCCGACTCGACATGTCGGCGAGTCCTTCACCGAAGCCGTTCGGGGAGTGGATGTCATCATCACGACCTATGCCCTTGTCAGTCGTGATCAGGACAGCCTCCAGATGCAGCCATGGCACCGCGTCGTTCTCGATGAGGCCCAGTACATCAAGAATCCACCGACCAAGCAGACTGCGGCGATCAGGAGTCTGACCACGGATCGAAGAATCGCTCTGACCGGTACGCCTGTTGAAAACAGATTGAGCGAACTCTGGTCGATCATGGAATTCTGCAATCCGGGATATCTCGGCGATGTGTCCGACTTCAGGCGACAGTTCGCCAGGCCCATCGAGCGTCATCGAGACAGTCGACAGGCGAGCCAGCTCAAGAAGCTCATTCAGCCATTCGTTCTTCGCAGACTGAAGACGGATCGGACCGTCATCAGCGACTTGCCCGATTGCGTCGAGACCAGGGAGTTCGCCACGCTCTCCCGAGAGCAGGCGGCGCTGTACGAGCAGGTCGTCGACGGCATGCTCGGCAAGGTCGATAGAAGTGATGGCATCCAGCGTCGCGGTCTGATTCTGGCGATGCTCGGCAAGCTCAAGCAGATCTGCGATCACCCGGCATTGGCTGAAAGCGGGGATGATCTCGCCCACCTGATCAAGCCTGATGGCGAGGACATCGGCAGTCTGTCGGCTCGTTCCGGCAAGGCCCAGCGCATGATGACTCTTCTGGAGGAGGTTCTGGCCGCAGGTGAGCGTGCATTGGTGTTCACCCAGTATCGACGGATGGGACGATTGCTTTCCGCCATGATCGAGCACGATCTCGGAGCGGAATCCCTCTTTCTCCATGGTGGTACGCCTGTCGCCAAGCGTCAGAAGATGATCGACGGCTTCCAGGCGGAGGAGTGCAACACGCCTGTATTCGTGCTTTCGCTCAAGGCTGGCGGTCTGGGACTGAATCTGACGGCTGCGAACCATGTCTTCCACTTCGACAGATGGTGGAACCCCGCCGTTGAACGTCAGGCTACGGACCGGGCATTCAGGATCGGTCAGGTTCGAACCGTCCATGTCCACAAATTCGTCTGCATGGGAACCCTCGAGGAACGAATAGACCAGATGATCCAGGAGAAGACGGCTCTGGCGGAGAACATCATCGGTTCAGGTGATGACTGGTTGACGGAGTTGAGTACCGGGCAGCTCAGGGAAGTGCTCATGCTCAGATCCGATGCGATGGAGATCGAGGCATGAGTAGAACACCAGCAGACAAGGCACCGGCCTCCAACGGGACCCGGAAGAAAAAAAGAGTCAGCGTGACGAAATTCGATTCGGACATCGCGATTCTGGAGAACGCGCCGATGGCGGGCGCATGGCTCGAGCGACTTCGATTCATGTTCAACGTGGAAAGCATGTCCCGAGGGCTCGAGGCCGCTCAACTCGGCAAGGTTCGGAAGCTGGCCATCGAGCAGGGATGCATCACGGCGCAGGTCAAGTCCGAGATGGGGGATACACGTCGTGTTTCACTCCATCTTCCTCTGATCAGTGAAGTGGCCTGGGAACGAATCGTCGAAGCGATGTCGGTGGAGGCCATCTATGCAGCCTGTCTTCTGGACAGGCAGTGGCCGCCGGATCTCGATTCGCTCTGTCTTCGATTTGGAATCCCACTCGTTCCAGGTGAGAGCGAGCCCGTCGATGCGACGTGGGACATCACCGGTCAGCCGGAGAATTGGAGAGTGGCCGCACTCGGTTGGATGTTCGCCCAGAGACTTGGTGCGGATCCGCTGATGATGCTGGAGATACGAGGGCAATCCATCGAAGCACTGTCCGATCGGCTCCGACAGCAACGAACCCTCATGACCCGGGGAGGGGCCACGACGCATCCCAACCCACCGATCGATTCAACGCTTCTGGCCGGTGTTCCATTGGCGGACTGCGTCGATCGATTCTGGAAGCTGGGCACGGGCTTCGATGAGGCCAGAAGACCTGCCGTGCTCGACCACGTGCCGCACGCACTGCTGAGAAGGCTCGGCGCAAGCACCATGGAGGACGGCAAGTTCCCGCTGTCGGGACTGCTTGCCACCATCTACGACACGGTCGCGGATGATGCGCGACAGCTTCAGGATGATCCTGATCGTGCGCGAGGACTCAGCTGAACTGCTTGAGTCCGCGACGCTGATCTCGAAGACGCCTCGACTTGCCGACGCGATTGCGAAGGAAGTAGAGCTTGGCACGACGAGCATCGCCGCGACGGACTACTTCGATCTTGGCAATTCGAGGTGAATGCAGCGGGAAGATCCGCTCGACACCTTCGTTGGCGACGATGCGTCGAACCGTGATGGTTCGATTGATGCCTCGCCCCTTCATGCCGATGAGGACGCCCTGGAACACCTGCACTCGTTCCTTTTCACCTTCGATGATTCGCACATGCACATCGATGGTGTCGCCGACGGTGAAGTGGTTGAGTTCCTCACCGTTCTTGAGCTGTTCCTGCGTGACTGATTCGAGTAGTTCCTGTCGGTTCATCGGGTCTTCTCCAGGCCGTTTTCGGCCTTAGGCGACATGGGGCTTGCCCAGGGGTCATTGGGTCTCATTGTCCAGAAGGTCGGGTCGTCGACCTCTGGTTCGCTGTTCCATTTCGGCTCGTCTCCAGTCATCCACCGCCTGGTGGTCTCCACTGAAGAGGATCTCGGGTACTGCTCTGTCCTTCCAGACTCGCGGTCTGGTGTAATGCGGTGCATCGAGCAGTCGTCGACCCTGTTCGTCGTGAAGTGTGAAGGAATCCTCTGCGGCTGAATCTTCATGTCCGAGAGCGCCTGGGATCAGTCTCGTTATCGCGTCCATCAGGGCCAGAGCAGGCAGTTCGCCGCCACTGAGCACATAGTCGCCGATACTGATTTCCCGTGGCTTCAGCTCCTCGATGACCCGTTCATCGATACCTTCGTATCGTCCTGCGATCAGCAGGAGTCGGGGTCGAGTGGCTAGTTCCTCCACTATGGTCTGGTCGAGCCTCCTTCCTTGTGGCGAGAGCAGTATTCGCTCCGCCGGTCGTTCGTCCATCGCTTCCACTGCCAGTACCGCATCGTTGATCGGCTGGCACATCATCACCATTCCAGGTCCTCCGCCAAACGGGCGGTCATCCACCCGGCCATGCTTGTCTTCCGTCCATTGGCGAACGTCGTGAACGTTGTAGGACACGAGTCCGCTTCGAGCTGCCCGCCCTGGGATGCTGGAGGAGAGCGTTCCTTCAAACATCTCGGGAAACAGTGTCAGGATGTCAAAGCGCATGGCGAGAAGAACCTTGTGTTCATCAAGCAGAGCTTGTGGACTTCTTGCCCACGGTGGGATCGACTCCACTCTTTCTCAGAAGCGAACGGACCGTGTCGCTGGGCTGGGCGCCGACGCTCAGCCAGTACTCGATGCGTTCCGCCTTGAGTGAGATCTGCTTGTCTTCCGGTGCAACGGGGTCGTACCAACCCAGTTCCTCAATGACTCGGCCATTGCGGGGTGATCGTTTGTCCATTGCGTTCAGTCGGTAGAAAGGACGATGCTTGCGTCCCATTCTCTTGAGTCGTAGTACGACCATCGGGCTCCTCCTTCGTTGGCACGCGTCTCGGTACGTCGTCGACAATCGTCGACTGTAAACGTCCGGCTCTCCCGGGAACCGCTCTGGAGCCATCCAGCGGGCGTGGGGAAGAGGCTTCGCCGCGTGGCGAATCACAGAGTGTAGTGGAGAAAGGCCCCCAGACCAAGGGCTGGCCTCTAGCTAAACAGTTTGGTCACTTCGGCCACGTACCGGTAGGCCCCGTACATGGTCCAGCGGATGGCTCCATCCGCGATTCCACCCATGAAAATGAGGAGAAACAGGAAGAGTCCGAATAACTGGGCCTGAGGATGTCTGTAGAGCTCCCGGATTTTCCACGAGCAGCTGGCGAGGATTCTGGACCCATCGAGCGGTGGGACCGGAATCAGATTCAGCAGGCAGAGGATCAGATTCAGCCATCCGCCCAGAAGGAGGAAGCTCTGGACACGGGTCTGCCACTCTATTTCCACCTGCTCAAGAACCGGGGTGGGGGCCACTGCTTGCCAGATGCCCACGCTCGTGAGGCAGATGAAGGCGATGAGTATGTTCATGGCCGGACCCGCACTGGCGACGATCGCATCACCCCAGCGGCGATGTCGAAAGCGATCCGGCCTGACCGGCATCATGCCCCAGGCGAATCCGAGGACGGCAAAGACGATCAGTGAAAGACCGCCCATGTGCGTGTAGGGGTTGGCCGTCATTCTTCCAAGATCACGAGGCGTCGTATCACCCTCCCACAGGGCCGCCCATCCATGAGCCAGCTCATGGAGTGTGATCGACAGCAGCACCCAGAAGATCCAGGAGACCACTTCGAATGGTCCACCAGTACTGAAGGCGTCATGTACCCACCAGCCGGTCATATCGGTTGTCAGGCGGCTCCGGCGCGTTCGCCGGACTCGAGGTCGATGCCGAGCTGGACGAGATGGGCTTCAGGCCCGTGAGGCTTGCCTTCCTCTTCCTTGAGCTTCTTCATGGCATTTGGATTGGCGTACTTGTTGAAGACCATGGCCTTGATGGTTCCCCACATGCCTCCGAAGCTGGAGAAGGTGTGGTCCACGGCGGTGGCTTCATAGCCCGAATGCACCATGCAATCCCTGCATTTCTCGTTGCCGGAGCGATGGCCATAGTTCTCCCATGGCGTCTCCTCCTGCAGCTCCTTGAACGAATCGACATAGCCCTCCTGCAGCAGATAGCAGGGTTTCTGCCAGCCGAAGATGTTGTAGGTGGGATTGCCCCAGGGGGTGCAGTCGTATTCACGACTACCCATGAGGAACTCGAGGAAGAGTGGAGACTGATTGAAGTGCCATCGCTTCTTGCGATTGGAGAGAATCATCTCGAAGAGATTGTTCGTCTCCTTTCTATGCAGGAAATTGGCCTGATCGGGAGCCTTGTCATAGGCATATCCCGGACTGATCATCATGCCCTCGACTCCGACATCCATCATGTTGTCGAAGAATTCACGAACGGCATTGGGATCGGTTCCCTCGAACAGCGTGGTATTGGTCGTCACCCGGTAGCCCTGATCGACCGCGTACTGGATACCGACAATTGCCTTGTCGTAGGTGCCATCACGGCATACGGCGAAGTCGTGTTCGTCCCGGCGACCATCGAGATGCACGGAGAACGTGAGATACTTGGATGGCTTGAACATGCCGTCCTTGAGGGCTTTCTCGAGAAGGATCGCGTTCGTGCACAAATAGATGTACTTCTTACGTCTGATCAGCTCCTGGACGAGTTCCGTGATGTGGGGGTAGAGCAGCGGCTCACCACCTGGAATGGAAACCATGGGCGCATCGCAGTCATCGACGGCCTTCAGGGCATCCTCAAGTGACATGTCACGTTTGAGAATGTGAGCGGGGTACTGGATCTTGCCGCATCCAGCGCAGGCCAGATTGCAACGGAACAACGGCTCGAGCATGAGGACCAGCGGATAATGCTTCTTCCGCCTGATCTTCTGCTTGAGCACATAGCTCGCTACGGTCCACATCTGGGAAATCGGAACGCCCAAGGGTTCTCCTGACGTACTTAGATGACCGGCAACTTTCGGATCTGCCGATTTGAAGAATTGATATGGTACCAATCCTGCCTTGAAGGGCAATAAACGCCGATTTCCAGCATCATTACGCACAAAGGCATGAAAAACTGCCTTCCTGTGCCTTTCGCAGCGAACAAGGGGGCATTCAGCTGGGTATCTGATGCATGTCATCGGTCTGTATGCCAACCCAATCTCCGCTCAACCGCCTCGATGTGCCCTATTCAGGGTCGGGTATCATGACCCGCCTGTCAGGCAGTCGAACCCCATCAATCGGCAGGAAGAGAACCTTCAGGAGCTCATTGATAAGCCCCATGGTTCAGGAGATACCGTTGGAAGAACGAACTGACGAAGCCCTGTTGGCATCGCACATAGCTGGCGAGGATGGCAATTCCTTCGAGGAACTGCTGGGCCGTTACGTCAACGAGCTGATTCCATTCCTGACAAGACTGACTGGTTCGAAGGCTGCGGCCGACGATGTGTTCCAGGAGACCTTTCTCCAGATTCACCAGTCCGCCAGGACATTCGATCCTTCGCGACGATTCCGACCCTGGCTCTACACCATCGCGGTGAACAAGGGTCGTGATTGGCATCGAAGGAACGCCAGACGCAAGGCCGTGTCGCTTTCGAACACGATCGGTGCGGATGGGGATGGCGCCAGAATGGCCGACCTGCTCGCCGACGACGGTCCCATGCCGGGATCGCAAATGGAAATATCCGAACGTGTGGGATCCGTGAAGGAGGTCGTCGACGAGATGCCATCTCATCTTCGGGAAATCCTTCTTCTGAGCTATTTTCAGCGTATGAGTTACAACCAGATATCAGACACTCTCGAAATCCCTCTGGGGACAGTCAAGAGTCGTCTGCATTCCGCCGTTGCCACGTTTGGGAGAGCATGGCAGCAGCATGAGACGGCCTTGACTGGAGAAAATGACTGAGATGGAAGATTCTGGAACCCAATCGGGTGAATTCGCCAATCTGAATCCGCAGGATGCGGTCCTCTTCGACAAGCTTGTCGAAGCCGACTTCGAGATCGACGATCTCGGTGGCGTCGATGATCAGATGCGTGAAAGGGCTCGCAGACTGTTGGCCATGATGGGGCTTCTGGATGACTATCCAGTAGAGACCGTCAGTGCCGAAGATCGTGAAACGCTCATCTCCGCGACCATGCTCCGCATCGATCGTGAAATGGATGATCAGGTCGATCGTATGAAACTCGATCCTGTCGCTCGTTTGCCACGCCTGCGTCTGCGGGAGTTCGTGGCCATCGCGGCTGTTCTGATCGCGGGACTGGCCGTCGCCTTGCCGCTGTTTTCAAGGGCATCGAAGTTGGAGAACACCAACATCAGCCAGGCGAGTCTCGGAAACTTCTCCAAGGCACTCGAGGCGTTTGCCGACGATCATGATTCCAAGTATCCATCCAAGCAGGTGGATCTCGGGGAAATGGGCCCCGGCTACAAGCCATGGCACCTCGATCCGACCCAGTTGCGCGAATATGGAATCAAGCCGGCTCATCTCGACAATCCATGCCGGCCCAATCAACCCGGCAACGGATACAGCTTTCACAGTCAGATGGATTCCCGCATCGATCGATCCTCCTGTCAGGGACGAATAATCGTTTCCGATGGAAATCTTTTGCTCGATGAGACCGCCCGTCAGCCCGGCATCTTCATATCTCCGTCCGTTCTCTATCAGGGCGGCAAAGCCGATAAACTCGATTCCTGTTGGGTCGAAGAGGACCATATCTGGGACTGGGACCGTCAGCGTGCCGCTGGTCGACCGATGATCGAGATCTTCCTGGTCCACGGAAAGTCGCCTCAGCAGGCTGATCAAGGGGCCAAGAAGGCCCATCAGGACAATCCATCCGATCCGGGACATTGACAGCGACTGCTGGAACGGTATCCTCAAGAACTCGACTGAATTGTCATCGCCATCAGGGAGGTGCTTCAGTCTTTCCAGCAAGTACAGCCGATCGTCAGATCCGGAGCATCCCATGCCCAAGAACAAGCCCAACAAGGGTCTGCTCAAGAGAATCCGACTTACCAAGTCGGGCAAGGTGAAGTTCGCCCGCGCCTTTGGTCGCCACAAGCGAAGCCACAAGAGCGGCAACCTACTCCGGTCGTACCATCGTCCCGCCTTCGCCCACTCCGCTGACAGGCGTCGAGTTGCGGGCATGCTGCACATGAGAATCACGAGCCCGGACTCCTCATCCAAGCAGGATGGCGAATCCGGTTCCAAGGACTGAACTCACGATCGTTTGAAGAAATCCACTCGTCCGGGGTCAAAGTGTTCGAATCCTCGAACCTCCGAGTCGGGATAACAGGAGCCACGTCATGCCACGTGTACGTAAGGGTGCCGCCAAGAATCGGCAGCGTAAGAGACTACTCAGAGCCGCTCGCGGATACTGGGGAACCAAGAGTCGTCATAAGCAGCAGGCCAAGGTCGCTCTCGTACGAGCTGGCCAGTTCGCGTATCGCGATCGTCGAAATCGTCGTCGTGAATTCCGTCGACTCTGGATCACTCGAATCTCCGCTGCATGCAAAATGCGTGGAACTCGTTACAGCGTGCTCATCAATGGCCTTTCGCATGCCGGCATCAAGCTCAATCGCAAGATGCTTTCGCAGATCGCCATCGAAGATCCCGCGACCTTTGACGTCCTGGTCGAACAGGCCAAGGGTGCGGCTACCGCCCACCAGGCTGGTTGATCCAGTTATTCAATGGGTGGATTTCAGGGCTTTATTACTGAGATCCTGGCGAACCGATCAACGGTCGGCGCCATTGCGCCATCGACTCCGATGCTGGCGAAGGCCATCACCAAGCCAGCTCGGGACTCCATCGGCCATCGACGCTGGCTTGAAGTCGGTCCGGGTACGGGCGTCTTCACGCGTCGCTTGATCGGAGCGCTGCATGAGGGTGATCATCTGGATGTCGTCGAGCTCAACAGCCGTTTCTGCAAGCATCTTCGAAAGTCGGTGCTCCCGGTCAGTGGCAGTCAGGTGACCCTGCATGAAGGTTCGATCGAGGAAGTGAATCTTCAGGGTGGTTACGACGGAATCGTCTGCGGTCTGCCCTACAACATCTTTCCTACTCATGTGAGCAGGTCGATCATTCGTCGCCTTGTTTCGATGTTGAAGGAAGACGGCACGCTTTCATTCTTCGAATACGCAGCCATTCGAAATCTACGTCAAGTAGTTGGAAACAAGGACATGAAGCGTGTGAGCAGATGGCACGCGAGATTCGTTGAACGCCTTCAGGACGACATGGACAGCAGCCGTGAGCTGGTTCTCATGAATCTGCCCCCTGCATGGGCCGTGCACCTCTCGCCCAAGAAGTCGATGTCGTAAAGACCACTGGTCCATCGGACGGGAAGGTTCGGGCATGGAGACAGTGCCGGGAATCGACGACATACGAGCCGCTCACGATCGCATACGCGATCGGATCCATCGGACACCGGTCATCACCTGTGGAACGATCGATGGGCTCTGCGGCTACCGGATCTTTCTGAAGTGCGAGAACCTCCAGGGAGTCGGGGCCTTCAAGCTTCGTGGTGCCACGAATGCGATCCTGTCGCTTTCGGATGAGCAGGCGGTATCTGGAGTCTGCACGCACAGCAGTGGCAATCATGCCCAGGCATTGGCTCGCGCCGCTCGCGATCGAGGAATTCCAGCATGGATCGTGATGCCCACGAACTCCCCTCGGGTCAAGCGACTGGCGGTGGAAGGCTACGGTGCCACGATCATCTCATGTGAACCGACCCTGGCAGCACGTGAATCGACCGCGGCTGCCGTGATGGAGGAGCACGGCGCCACGTTCGTGCATCCATACAACGATCCAGCCGTCATCGCCGGACAGGGTACGACGGCGGTGGAACTTCATGAGCAGGTGGATGATCTCGATGCGGTCATCGCACCGATAGGTGGTGGGGGATTGATGTCCGGCACCTGCATCGCCATGAGATCACTGAGTCCCTCGACACGTCTGATCGGCGTGGAACCGCTTGGTGCGGATGATGCCGCCCGGTCCCTGTCGCAAGGGGTACTGGTTCCCCAGGAATCACCGAACACCATCTGCGATGGATTGCGAACGAGTCTGGGTGATCTGACCTGGTCCATTCTTCGAGACCATCTCGAAGCGATCATCACGGTGGAGGACCAGTCAGTCATCGAGGCCATGCGATTGCTCTGGGAACGAGCGAAGATCGTCGTGGAACCAAGTGGAGCGACGCCGCTGGCAGCGGTGATGTCGCCCGACTGCCCATTACCGAAGGGGAGTCGAATAGGCCTGGTTCTTACTGGTGGAAATGTCGATCTGGATCAGTTGCCCTGGTCATAGACCCGCGGACATGCTTCCAGCTCTCATATCCGATCGATTGGGTTTGCCGCCTACCCATATGGAATTGGCGTCGACGATGAAAAGCCCATCATCGTTTCTGTCACGCACGGTTCCATTGATGACGACGAACTTCAGCGGCTCGAGGCCACCGGCGTTCATGGCGGAGGTCTTCAGGGGTCTGCCCTGCTGATCAACGAACTGGATCGTGGCAAGGCCGGCCTTCATCTTCTGTGAATCCTCGCAGCAATAGTCTTCCGGAATGGTGCAATGATCCTCCTCGCCCATCAGTTCACATGAGACAAGACCTGGATCGGCGGCGATGAAAATGGCCTGCGAATCCATGAAGGTCTTCACTTTTCCACCAACTCTCGCGAGGAACACGACATCGTCGCCTGTCTTGGCGGTCTTCTTGATCTCGACGAGATCCTTGACGTTCTCGGGTCGCGTCGACATGAAGCTGGAGGAGGGGATCGTCACCTCCGAGGTCGTCGAGGATGAAGTTGCCGCGGGCTTGGTCTCGTTGCCGGATTCCTTGCATCCGGCAATCGCGATACAGCAGACGGAAATGGTGATGAGTGTTCGAAACATAGGAAATCTCCAGTCGATTTGATACCACAAGCATAGTGGTGTTTTCATTATTCACCAGAGCGAAGTGCCTCTGGAATTGGTTTGACAAGACATCGCCACGCAGGCACGATGGCTCCGATGAGCCCAAGCAGCAATCCGGACAGAAGTCCAAGAGCGAGAACGGCCGCGGTGATGTCGATACCGAAGGCACCCATCGAAAACCGAACGACAAGTCCATCCAGTGCCCACCAGCCAATCGAGCACGCAACAATGGCGCCCATTGAAGTGGCCAGCACGGACTCCTGGATCAGCGAGATCATGATGGCTGCACGGGAGTAGCCCAGTGTCTGAAGCGAGCCGATTTCACGGACACGACTCGCGAAGGCGGCATACATCGTGTTCAAGCCACCTAGTACTCCGCCCATGGCAATCAGCACGGCGGTGACGATGACCATCCACTGCACTGGCTTGAAAAACGCGGCCAATGCCGCGTAGTAATCGGTTTCCGGCATCGATATCAATTCGAGATCCAGCCGTTGGGCCACGAAGGCATCGAGGTCCTCGAGTGTCGCGGATTCACAACGAACCACCACGCATGACAGTGAATCACGCTGGGCGGTTACCTGAAGATCGGTCAATGGAACCCAGAACTCACCCTCGATGACACCGCCATTGGCGGCAAGCAGTCCGACTGCTTCGTACTGTTCATCATCGAGCTGCAATGATTCTCCGAGAATCGACTCGGGTGGATCGAAGCCCATTCCAATGGCGGCGATTCGACCAACGGCGATCTCGTTGCTGCCGGCCATGGGCAGCTGGCCGTCGGTGACGATGACGTCATCATGAACGAGAAAGGCGGACGGTTCGAAGCCTCTGATGACCGCCAGTTGTCCCATCATGCCTTCATCGGATCCCGGGGGGACGATCGGGAGTGCGAGATGTATCTCGGGACTCACTGCATCGACACCGGCGCGAGTGCGTATCCCGGCGATACTGGCACCGACGATGCCAGTGGTCCTCATGGGTATCTCGCTTCGCTCGATGCTCTCCTCACTACCGGCGCCCAGAAGGATGACGTTGTCCTCATCGCCACTGACGTTCAATGAGGACTGCATACCGATGACGAATCCTGCCGCGGCGAGTACAAGAAGAACGACCAGGACACTGCCTCCGACGCTGAGTATCAGACGAAGGGGGGATCGGCCCAGATTGCGCACGGCATATTCGAATGGAAGAAGGCTCATGGTTGGATACCTCTATACAGCTCTGAAGGCGCTTGAGATGTCATGTCGAGCAAGCCGTATGGCCGGCACTATTCCAGCAAGCAGCCCGAGCACGATGGCGGCGACGATGCCCAGGACGGGTGCAATCCAGCCGGTTGCGATCTCGACGTTCAAGCCTTCCATGGTCAGGCTGAAGTGTCCCAATCGAACCGTCATCCAGGCGGCAAGGGCTCCAAGAAGACCACCGGCGAGTCCAAGCAGTATCCCCTCGATGACGACCATCCATCCGATGAGTCCACCCGTATAGCCAAGTGTCTGGAGCACGGCATGATCCCGTACGCGATCTCTCATGGAGAGAATGATCGCATTGGCGATCAATGCGAACACCGCGGCAAGTGAGCCCCAGGCGAGCATTCCCGCGAAATCCACGAGTTCGATGATGTCGCTGGCGGCTCTTCCGACGAAGGCCTTCTCGGGTCGTGTGGTGGTGGGGTGCTCGTCGTGGGCAAAGGCGTCATCGATGTCGGCCGCGATGCTCTCCAGTCGGGTCGGGTCATCGACCTTGACATTGAATTGAGTCACGATGGAGCCCGTCCCGCCGCGTCTGGCGGATTCCTGAAGAAAAGGAAGATGGACCCAGCTGACATTGCGATCCTGCGCGTGATCGCTCTCGAGAATCCCGGCAACGAATACGGTGATGCCGGCTGCACTGAAACGATCGCCGACCTTGATACCCCGACGTTTCGCAAGCGCCTCGCCGACGATGGCGCCATCACCTCTGGACCTCCAGGAATCACTCGATCCCTCGATGATGCGGCTCTCCTTGGCCAGGGCGTTCTCGAGATCATCCATTGGAACACCTCTGAATGTCACGACATCGAGGGAGGCACGACAATTGGAAACATGGATCTGCATCGGCACGACACCGAGGACGCCATCGATACGATCGATCCTGTCTTCATAGAACTGCGGCAACTTGCTCGAGAAAGGGCAGAATCGATTCTCCCTGTACACGACCAGCGTGGTATCGCCAGCCTGTACCTCTGTGGCATCACGGACACCATCACGCATCGCCTCCACTACCACGAAGAGGTACATCGCCACGGCGATTCCGAGAATCGTCAACCCGCTGCGTACCGGACTTCTCCTGATCTGCTTGAAGACGACGGGGATGACTCGAATAAGACGGCTCATGAAATCTCCTCCGCGAGTTCCTCGACGAGCTGCCCCTTCTCGAG
>DEYM01000136.1 GCA_002364555.1 Phycisphaerales bacterium UBA3158
GCTTCGACCACGGCTATACCGAAGAATTCATGCCTGGCCGTCGAAAGCACCCAGTCGCAACGGCCCAGATGGTCCCAGTAATCATCTCTTGATTCGACCCAGCCGGCATGGTCGATATCGTTCTCGAATTCCGTCAGGAATGCCTCCAGAGCCCTTGGTATCTTCCGAAACCGTTCACCCAGCAGAACCCATCGGTACTCGCCTGGCGAGCGGTGACGCAGGAATCTCGCCAGCCTCAGCAGTGCCTCCGGCCCCTTGTCATGTTCCCATCTGTGCGGCCAGACGATCCGCTTGCCCGGTTGGCTTCCAGCTGCAAGTCCCGTGTTATCAGGCTCGGGCGTTTTATGTAAAACTCTCTGTGGCCGATCAACAGGCGGCCAGCAGATGGCCGACTTGCCATGAATCCATCCATTGACATCGTTCAGCTTTCCATCAGGCGCTAGATCGATCAGCTTCCTGATTGATGAACAAAACGAATCTCTATTCCATCTGCTGTTCCAGAGCACCCGATCGGCAGCAGCGATGCTCGTGAGATTCGTCAAGGCGAATTGATGATCCCTCTCCTCCTCGATCCTGCCCCTGCTTCTGTATGGGTAGGTCGCTTGGTTCTCATGCATGTACAAGACCAGCGGGCACCCCCGTAGCGCCTCCGGGAGCAACGATCTCAGATCCCCTGCCGCCACCATCGACGTGACGAAGATCGCATCCGGCTTCGCCTCGAACAGACCTTGCCGATGGGCCGCTTCCACCAGTTCGATGGCCCCTGTTCTCATTCTCCATTTCCAGGATCTGCCCGGCCTGGTCACCCAGGTCCAATCATGAACCGAATTTGCACTGAGACTCTTTCTCACCTGATGGTGCGAACCGCCATCAAAGCCTTCAAATGCAAGAACCTTCAGTTGTCTTGGAGGACTAGTCATTGAGCTCTGTTGTACACTCCTGATGAAATGACTGACTCAGACAATACCACCGAAACGTCATCCATCAAGATCTCAGGCGGACTTGATGTCATGATGCCATTGTGTGCCGTCTTCAGACGACACCTCAAGGATCAGGATCTCAAGTACACCCGCGAACGCGCCGACATACTTGATCTGATCATGGAGATCGATGACGTCTTTGAAGCGGACTCGCTTCTGGATGAAATGAAGAAGCGAGGGCATGGCGCCTCGAAGGCGACTGTATACAGAACACTGAAGCTACTTCAGGACGCCGGCATCATCACGCCAATCATGCTCGACTCCCGCCAGACCTACTACCACCTGGTCTATGGCCGTGATCCACTGAACTTCCTCGTCTGTCTTCGAACAGGCAAGAGAATCAGGATCACCGACGATCGCGCACAGAATCTCGCCAAGGCAATGGCAGAGGAGCATGGGTGGCATCCAGCAGCCCACCGCATGGTCATCTACGGCATCTCCCCTGATTCAGAAGACAAGTAGCGAACACGTCCTACTTCGCCATCTGGGCACCAATCTCGAAGATGCGGCTGGTATCTCCAGTATGCCCCGCATCGATGACCAGTGTGTCACCCCCGAGTACGTCGGAGATTCTGGATCCCCACTCGACGATCGTGATGGCATCCTCCTGACCGGCGAATGATTCCCATCCGATCGAGTCAAGATCCGAGGGGCCGTTGATTCGATAGCAATCCACGTGAACGACTTTCAGTCGTTCATGGACGGGATACTCATGAGCCAAGCCGAATGTGGGACTGCCAACCAGCCTGGAATCACCGCCGAGGCCGGCGACGATGCCACGAACCAGAACGGTCTTTCCACTCCCCAGTGGTCCTTCCAGGACAAGAACATCACCGGCCCTGAGTTCCCCTGCCAGGGATCCTCCAAGATCGATTGTTTCCTCTGGAGAGCTCGTCTCCACCAGCCTGTTTATCCATCTCCCATCATTCATGATGAATCATGCTCCCAGCCTGCACGGCTGACATCCACGATTTTATCCTTCCAATCAAGAAGGACATGGCAATCAGATGCCGTCTCTCGCTCCTTGAATTCTCCGATTCTCGTGACAGGACAGTTTCCCAGCGCCATGGGCACGTCTCCGCTTGCCGCGAACAGAAGCTCATAGTCCTCACCATCCCCCACGGCATGTTCCACTTCGAATCCCTCGCGGCATGGAATACTGCTTCCTTCGATCACTACTTGAAGATTCGATTTCTCCACCATGTGGGAGGCATCTCGCCCAAGGCCATCGCTGATGTCGATCATCGCATGGAGACGATCACCGAGAATCGCCAGAAGCATCGCGGACTCGGCAAGTCGAGGCGAGAACTCGAGATGATGCCGGCTTCGCCAGGCGCCTCCCAGTTCACCGGTCACATACAACCCGTCTCCAGCCTGTGCATTGAATCTTGAAACGGCTCCCGTCCGTGATGGCGTACCCACGACGGTCACCGAGCAGACAAGTCGGCCAGTCGTATCCTTGTGGACGGCCAGATCGCCTCCGACAAGCGGCGCATGATGTTCCGATGCCGCAGAACGCATCGCGTTGAACAGCACCATCGCCTGTTCATCATTCCACTTGGCTGGAACCAGAGCGGAGACCAGCGTTGCGACCGGACGTCCCGCCATCGCAGCGATATCACTGAGGCTTCTGCATACGGCCTTCCTGCCGGCCTCCTCCAGAGAGACCTCATCGAGATCCACATGCAATCCATCAACGAGCTGATCAACTCCAAGCAGCAGCCGATCGTCCATATCCATGGAACCCTCAGGCGGAGAGGCCTTGATCATGGCCAGATCGTCTCCGGGGCCGATCAGCACGCGTGGGTCGAGATCGGATCGTCCATCACAGATTCGCCTTATGACATCGAATTCACTGACACCATCATGCATGTGATCATCATCCCATAGAGGCCGCTAAGAGGCTTCCAGCCGACGCTGAGTAGTAAAAAGGCCGATTCTTCGGCTAACGTTGAAACCTTCTCACGGTTTCTGCGAATAACTATTACCAAATCCAATCATCCAGCCGGTTCTGGGCATCAACCCCCTGAAGCGGCCACAACGATCCATCTGTTTCTTTTCTCCCCTGACGTGCTGACCTACCCGGTTAGCACGTCACTTTTTTTCGACACTCGAATCATCGACCATGGAGCAGATGGCCTCCTCAGTCGCAAGAGAAGCGCCACCGAGTCCTTTCATGACTTCCATTGATCGATGCGACAGATCCGATCTCAATTGACTGGAATCGATCAGCTCATGCAGAACTCCCGCCAGCTCCTGGCGATTGCATTGGATCATTGCCTCCTTTGACAAGAGGATGTCGACGATATCCCTGAAGTCATCGACGGCAGGCCCCACGACCACCGGCTTGCCAAGGCCAGCCGGCTCGGAGACATCCGATCCATGGAGAGTGCCGAAGCTGCGACCGATGACCACGATGTCGGCCAACGCATAGGCTTGCGACAGCTCTCCTATCGTGTCGAGAAGATATCGATCGGGATTCCCACCCGTGTGCCCGGTGGATCGTCTGGTACATCCATCAAGCACGGTTGCCGCCCCATCGAACCATTCAGGGCGTCGTGGTGCACACAAGAGCTGAACATCTGGAGGAACCGCCGCATGAAGCAGCTCATGTTCTCCAGGGGATGTGGAACCGGCTACGATGAGGAGCCGATCGGCGTCTATCCCCAGTTCTTTCGCAAGAACCTCACTACTGTGATGGTCTGGCGTCGCATTGTCCCATTTGAGACTGCCGACGACGCTCACGCTGCCTGCAAGGACACCCATGGATTTGAATCGTTCTGCATACACGTCATTCTGAACAAGTGCCTGACGCACTCTCCTGAATGATGACCTGAGAAGAAGACGGATCAATCGATAGCGTCGGAAGCTCCGCTGCGACAACCGGCCATTGATGACCATGACAGGACAGTCGATTCGATCGCACTGTGACATGAAATTGGGCCAGACCTCGAGTTCGACCAGACAGGCGACGGCAGGATGGATTCGTCGCAGGAACCGACGCACGCACCAGGAGAGATCGAGTGGATAGCGCACCACATGATGACGATCGCCGTAGAGCGATTCTGCTCGAGTGAAACCGGTATCCGTGGTCGATGCGATGACCAGCTCAAGATCAGCCCGGGATTCCAGACGGGAGACGAGGGATCGAACGGCATTGACCTCACCAACCGATACGGCATGAATGAGAATTCGACGCCTGCCATCCGATGCATGGACGCGGGCTCCGCACCCTAGTCGGCCAGCCCAGTCCGTACGAAGCTTTCCCCGGATGGCCATCTTCGTGAGCCAGACGGGAGCGGTCAGGATCAGGACAATCAGGTATATGACATCTGTAAGCCAACGCATGGTGAGGCATGCTCTACAAGTCTGAGGGGATCCGCAAATCCAAACGGTGCGAATAGATACCCAATGGACCCCAAAGCCCTTTAATCGGTGATTATGGATCTACTTTCCTTGTTTTTGACCTAATGATTGGCCGACCCCCCCACCATCTGTCACTATGAATCGAGCCGACCTACTATCAGCCGACTCGGAAAAGGCGGCTAATCGGTTCAGCCCGATGGAATGATTACCCCTCGAGGGTATGCTTAGATTCCATTCAGATCGCATGCAGCACGGACAAAAAACATGATTGAACTGCACATCCTCAAGAAATCCACGGGCGACACGCTTGGAGAATTCGCCATTGGCGATGCCTCCGAACTGATCATCGGTCGTGATAAATCCTGCGATGTCAGGATCAACGCCAAAAGCGTCTCTCGCGAACACTGCTCGATCGAAGA
>DEYM01000060.1:0-10361 GCA_002364555.1 Phycisphaerales bacterium UBA3158
GATGGAATCGAATCCATCGATCCGTGGGTCATGATAGGTATCGGATTGCGACAGATGCATATCGCGCTTGTAGCGCCATTCATCCAATCGATAGGGACCATTGCCGATGAGTGTCCCGGGTCTTGCCCAACGATGTGATTGCACAAGTCGACCGGTTTCAGCTGACAAGGAGATGTTTTCGCGTGACTCAAATGGAGGTGGGGGGATCGAGTGCCAGCCAGAGGTCTCCATGAGAGCTCGATCGGACTCCCCAACAGCCCAGCCTTCGACCGTTGGTCGGTGGACCGGACTGGCTGGAGCGAAGGCCAGCAGATCGGGAAAATAGGGGACTGGTGTCTCCAGTTCGATCACCAGTTCATGGTCATCCACCGCTTCCAGACCGACCATCCGTCCGAATGTCTCCTCGGCGTTCATCCACATCCATTCGGACTCGAGTGTTCTTGATGATGATGTATTCAGGGATGTCCACAATCGACGATGTTCAAGGCTTCCGTCCAGCTCGTCCAGGAGCATCCGATCGTCATCGTTCCCCAACGCATCGATTAGCCGACGTCTTTCAACATCAAGTTTCGGACGATCCGGATCGAATCCGACTCCTTGTGGAATATCGGATGCCATCTCCAGCGATTCCATTCGTTCCAGCATCGACATGGTCTGATCTCGACGAGCTTCGGCATTCTCAGCCGACCAGGGGTCGGCCACGAACCCCTTGAGCTGTTCGGTACGCCAAGTCCAGAAATCATCCGCTCCCCTGATTGAGAAGAACAGGTTCGAATAATCCGCTGCCGTGTCCGGAAGAAGCAGCCTCATCCAGGACCATGCGAAATCATGTGCCGTTACCGGGGAACCATCGGACCATGCCGCGTTCCTTCTGAGATTGAACACCAACCGTCTTCCATCGGGATCCACAGACCAGTCTTCCGCGGCAGCGGGTTCAAGGGTGAAGTCCGATGTGTCCCACCGAAGAAGGCCCTCATAGAGGGCATAGGCAAGCCGCATGTCCGCCAGATAGCTCATTCTCTGTGGATCGAGTGTGAAGACCTCGTTTTCACTTGCAATGACGAGATCTGCCGGTGGTCGACTTTCATCGAGTGAAAGAACGAGACCCAGCAGAATCAGGAGCAGGAGAAATGGAATCGCCAGCCGGTTCACTTGTCATCAAGTGTATCCATAGCGGACGTTTGTCGTGAATCGCCCGAACGGACAATCGACGTGTTCTACTTGTAGGGTGCACCAGCCATGATGTCTTGCCACTGATCTCCGGTTACTTCCAGTTCCTCAAGCTTGCCGTTGTTCCAGAGTTCCCGAACATCGACATTCCTGGTGTTGGATCCGCTGCCTCTGAGATTCTTGTCAACGAGCTTGAGAGTGGCTTCGCTTGATTCGAGCAGTTGGCCCGTGGCCAGGTTCAGTCGGGCATCCTCACGGAGATCCGAGCCCCTGATGATCACCAGCTGATAGATGCTGGCGATCTCGGGAGCGGTCTTTCGACCGATGTAACTGGCCAGTTTCTCGTTTCGTCCACTGCTTCCAGAACGATTCTTCTGTTGAAGCTGGGGATCTATGTACTGGTTTCGAATCAGTACGAGGCTCGGCTGAAGGGCGTTCAGCATGGAAAGAGAGACCTTTCCGGACTGGATTCGTTCAATCGTGGCTTCCAGAACCTCGATCTCGGTAGTGACGGCGAAGTCGCGTATGTCCTTGCCGCCAAGATTATCCGGTCGGCTGTTTCGAACAGCCATGTCTATGGATTCCATCTCTCTACGAAGGACCAGTGGATCGGTTTCCACCTTGGCACCACGTCCGAGCGCACGGAGGCTTCCCTTGAGGGCATCGGATCGGAGGCCATCCTTGAACTCGAAGGCGCGGCCCAGCCCGATGGCCGACCAGAGTCGAATCTCCGGGCGTGACTCGAGATCGGGTTCAAGATGATCCTCCAGTGTCTCCACCGCCCTGGGTGTACCCAGTGATGAAACGACCTGAACGGCGTTGATCCCCTGATAGGTGTTGGAATCCTTGATGGTCTTCTGCAGCTTGGACAGGATCGCCTTGCTCATCGCTGATCGGAAGGCGAGGCTGGCGGATTTTCCACCCACCATTCGAAGAGATCGAACGAGCATGTTTCGTGCCTGCTTGACCTCGGTGGCTGAATCGCCACTCAGTTTTTCAGACCAATAGTCCCCGTAGGTGTTGATCTTGGAAATCTGAGCAGCATCCAGATTGGCGACCGAAGAAAGCCGGTCCACATTCTCCGGTGCCTTTTCTGATTGTGCATGGGCCAATGGCACGAACAGGCTCAAGAGAGCCAGGAGAATGGCCAGATGGCGAGGTCTAATCAGCATGGTGAGTATTGAACTCCGGGATTACGGGGATGGTCCAGGTACTGGAAATCCGAATTCGACCCTTTTCATCGGGCCACGCAGGTCGAATCGAAGCGGTGACGGTATCAATCTTACGGGTGCATTGTCAACGATTTCCGATATGAGCCATAAGGTACAGGACCCATGGGATACCCTCTCATGTTGGCACAGGGGGGCTTCCCGCCTAACATCGCTTAAAACCGGGGATTCTGGCAGCTTGATGCCGATATTGGCCCGTATCGAAGAGTATTGCCTTGATGAGAGCACCAGTGACAAGAATCTGCCAATCCATGCCCCTGCTTGTTCTGGCAAGCATCATTTTCTGGACACCTCTGAACGCCCAGCCATCCCAGGCTCAGGTCGGCAATTCGGATCCGGTGATCAAAAAGAGATTGGCCTCGACTCTGGCCAGATACGCCAATGAAGTACTGGTCAGCAGTGAAGTGAACGTATCGGGGCTGAATGTCGCCCTCTCGCTCCTTCAGGAGTCGATCCTTCTCGATCCCAATCAGCCGGAAACCTATCGAAAACTGATAACGCTGGCGATCTCCATTGATCGCGAGGATCTGCTCGACGAGGCGACTCGTGAGCTTCTCAAGATCGCTCCGGAGGACACTCGTGCCCAGTTGAATCGACTTGAAGTGGCTCTCGATGGTTTCAATACCGCACAGGAACAGATCAACGCGCTCGAGCAGTTGCTCAAGCCCGAGGTGGCCCAGACATTGGGACCGGACATCTCGGCCCGTCTGGCCTTTCGTCTGGCGGATATCCACAGACGCCGAGGTGATCTCAAGGAATTCGGCAGATGGCTCGGTGAATCGATTGCGATGGATCCGACCTACTCGGACGCCGTCGGCATCGCGACTGGATTTCTTCGCGACAGGGTTCCGGATCAGATCGCCTATGTGGAACTGCTCCTGGGACTGCTGACGGCGGATCTGACCGACGACAATATTCTCGCGACGCTGAACGTCTATCTGCTTTCGGGCGGAGCGTACGAGGCGGCGGAGCGCATGATCACCATGCGAATGAAGCAGCAGGAGGCCCGCGGTCTGCCTTCAGGCAGCACCGTCTATGGTCAACTGGCGCTCGCTCAATGGGGACAAGGCAAACAGCAGGAAGCGTTGGATACGATCAAGCGACGTCGAGAGGTGTTGAACAACATCTACGAATCGATGGCACAGCTCGATGATCCAAGTCGATCACCACTGGAGCTGGCTCAACTCAAGGCCCCGCTACCTCCACAGCTGGCAATGATTCAAGCCACGCTTCTGGCCGAGAACAACAACAGCGAGGAGATAGAGGCGATTGAGGATCTGGTCCTCTCCGCGGGTTATGAAGGCGATCTCTCGAGCATGGCCGCCGAGGATTCAAGGAATCGTTCCCAACGGCTTCTCCATATCTACTGGTCGCTCCTCTGGCTTGACGCGGATGAGGACATCCTCGAAAGCAGGTTGCAGGAGATACAGGCAACCGACTCCCTCTCCGATCAGGCAATGAATCGGATTGCCGCCTGGAATCTCCTCCGAAGCGGCGATGCACTGTCTGCGAAGGAAATCTTCGAAACGGATGATTCAGGCCATCTCATGACCGAAATCGGTTTGGCCGATGCATTGATGCAGCTCGGTCAGTCTCGTGATGCGGCCGAAATCCTGTACTCGATCTGGAATTCGTATCGTGGTCAGGTGTCTGGTCTCTGGGCGCGCGATCAACTCAAGAAACTGCTTGGCAAACCCATCCCGATGGACGATGAGGCCAGACGCATGAATGAGCTGGTCGCCGAGATTCCAGTTCTTCTCGACCGCGTACCGGAAGATCCTCGATTGGCCGTCACACTGCAGCTGATTCCGAGAAAGAAGACCTACAAGCCGTACGAACCGATCGTCGTCGACATCGAGATCAGCAACAACACACCTCTGCCACTGGCCATCGATCGCGATGGACCAATTCGAGAGCTTCTGCTGCTGGATGCCAAGGTGGAGGTTCCCTACGCGAGCCCTCCCGAAGGTCCGGTCATCATCACCGGGATCAACAGCAAGCTTCGACTGATGCCCTTCGAGAAGATGCTCGTGCCGATCGATCTACGTCATCACTGGGTTGGCAAGATCATCGACAGGCATCCACTCTACGGTGCGACCGTCGATCTGAACGCCATCCTCAACTTCAGGATGAAGAGCGGATCCTCCGGTGGGACGAGTCATGTTCCCGGTCTGATGGGACTGCAGACGGAATACAACGATATTCGTGTGGATGGACAACGAGTGAACGTCAACTGGGCCAACAGGGTCATCCAGGACCTCCAGGGCGAGGACGTATCGCCGGGTGAACTGGTCGAACTGGCGTTGCTCTCCCATGTCATATCGTCCAATTCCGGATCCCTCGTTTCCGATCCTCTGCCCGACGACGTCGTGACCGCCTCGATCGATACGATCGTCGACATCTATCCAAGGCTTGGTCAGGACGCGAGGGCATGGTTCCTCTCGGTCATGGCGAAGTCCCCACGATTGGAATCCATCTGGGACATGTCACAGAGAAGCGACAGTGCACTGGTGCGAATCGTCCTGTTGATGCGTGTGCTGGATGCCGCTCTTGAAGTCAACGATGCCGAGCCACTGCTGGAAAACAAGGTTCTGATCTCCGCCTTGAATGCCGATCAGAAACAAGTACGGGAAATAGCCGAGTGGATCGAGGGTATCGCCGAATCCAAACGCGATGAGAGGCTTCAAAAGCTGACGATCGATCAGGGTGACGGATGAGTCCTCCTGCAGCTCCTGGCGAGGTGAACCATCCTGAACCAGTGAGTACCCGGCCCGACTCGAGTTCAGACGAGAAAAGAAGACCACGGTGGTATCTACTTCGATTGGCAGCCATGCTGATCGGACTGCTGATGCTGTCGGGCGCCGTTGTTCTGATCATCAACCAGCATGAGCGGATCGAACCGGCTCTTCAGGCGATGAGTCATCCCAGTCCCGGGACGATCATCATCCTGATCGCCTCGATGTTGGTCGGGCTCTTCCTGACCGGACTTCAATTCCAGCTTCTGATGGCTCGTCACGACATTCCGGCCATTGAAATGCAGGGACTCATCGCGGCCTCGGCCCTGTTGAACTTTCTTCCATTGAAAGCGGGACTGCTCGGTCGGATCGCCTATCACCAGGTTTCCCATGGTGTTCATCCGATGGAGACAGCCAAGGTCATGATTCTGGCTCGGGTTTCGGGCCTCGTGGTCATCGGATTGACGGCCGGCGCCCTGTTTCTTCAAGACTGGTCAGAAGGTCCACTGTGGGCGTGGGCACTTGTTCCCGCGCTTGTTCCAGGCTGGTTCGTCATGCCCGCTGCGACACGAACCGCGGGCCTTGTGATGGTTCTCAAGTACATGGATCTCCTCCTGATGGCCGTCAGGTACAGATGCGCTTTCCACATGATGGACCAGCCGATCGGTTTCGAGACATGTCTCGCACTGGCCTCCATCGGAATGCTGGCGGGAGCCGTTCCATTTCTCAGTGGGGGACTTGGTCTACGCGAATGGCTGGTCGGTTGGCTGGCGACGATCCTCGTGATGCTTCCCACGGCGCTTGAAATCGGAATCCTGGCCGATCTGATCAATCGTGCCACCGAACTGGTGGTGCTGCTCCCCGTCGGAGGCGTGGCGCTGCTCTGGTTGAGGCCACGATTCAAATCAGCCATGGAACAGCGTCGGCTGGAACTCCAGAGGATTCGATCGACGGCTACCGGGACTCGATCCCCAGATCCCGGACAGTGAACAGGGCCTCGAACTTGAATCCAGCCGACTCGATGTTCTCACGAGCACCCTCCAGCCGGTCGACCGTGGCGATGATGGTGCTGATCCTGCCACCGGCCTCCTGAAGATCTCGGGCAGCTTCCAGCACCTGACCACCGGTCGTCGCGACATCCTCGAGGAGCACGATGTGATCCCCTTCGTTCATCACACCCTCGAATCGCTGGGCAGTTCCGTATTCCTTCTTCTGGTTGCGGACGAACAGACATGGAAGACCGGATGCCATCGCAGCCGTGGTGACGAGAGGGATACCGCCCAGTTCGGCACCAGCCAGCCTGTCGACACCCTCTGGAAGCAGGTCGCTGAAGAGCCCACCGAGATGTCTGAGGAGTTCCGGATCGGTGCTGAACCGGTACTTGTCGATGTACCAGGTGCTCGTTCTTCCGCTTCTGAGCGTGAAGTTTCCACGTAGGACCGATAGTTCGGCGATTCGTTGCGCCATCTCATCTTTTGTCATGGCAATCATCCTACCCATATGAGTGACATGTGCGTTGGATTGTTATTATCCACGCTCGATGGCTTCAGTCTGCTTCTACTTCCAGGTGCATCAGCCGTATCGTCTTCGACGATATTCGGTGTTCAGTACGGACCCGTTCTACTTCGACAACGACGCCAACCGTCAGATCCTGGAAAAGGTGGCCGACAAGTGCTATCGCCCGACGACCGCATTGATCCTCGATCTGATCAGGCGTCATGAAGGTCGCTTCAGGGTGTCCTTCTCCCTGAGCCAGACGGTGATCGACCAGCTCGAGGAATGGGCACCTGATGTCATCGAGACATTCCAGGCCTGTGCTGAAACCGGGGCTTGCGAGTTCATCGCCGAAACCTCCCATCATTCACTGTCCGCACTGTTCTCGCCGGCTGAATTCAGATCACAGGTCGACTCCCACAGGGAGCGGATACAGAAGCTCTTCAATCAGGATCCACGGGTCTTCCGAAACACCGAGCTGATCTACTCCAACGATGTCGCCGGCCTGGTCACCGACATGGATCGATTCGGAGGGATGATCTGCGAGGGCGTTGATCGACTGCTGGGTTCGAGATCACCAAGTTACACCTATGCACCAGCGGGTACGGGCGACTTTCTTCCCGATGCGCCGATCCGACTGCTGTTGAAGAACTACAAGCTCAGTGACGACATCGCCTTCAGATTCGGCAACAAGGAGTGGTCGGAGTGGCCGCTGTGTGCGGAAACCTTCGCCGAGTGGGTCAATCAGATCAACGGCGACGGCCATCTCTGCAACCTGTTCATGGACTACGAGACCTTCGGAGAGCATCAATGGGCCGATACGGGGATCTTCGAATTCCTCGATTCGCTTCCCGAGAAGATCTTCGATGTACAGCCTGGAGAGAACGATTTCGTCACCGTGAGTGAAGCGATCGATCGTCATGCCCCCTCGGGCGTCTACGATGCGGCCGATCCGATCTCATGGGCGGACATGGAGCGGGATCTCAGCGCCTGGCTGGGCAATGCCATGCAGGAAAACGCCGCCTTGGAGCTGTTTCGGCTGGAGGGAGCGGTGAAGCACCGCCACGAGGAGGGAGATGAGCACATTCTCGAGGACTGGCGAAAACTCACCACCTCGGACCATCTCTACTACATGTGCACCAAATTCTGGGCCGATGGCGATGTCCACAAGTATTTTTCTCCCTATGACAGTCCATATGACGCGTACATCAACTTCATGAATGTGCTGGACAACATACGATCACGAGTCGGCGAAGCCTGATTCACCAGAGACACCCCTTGAAGTTGACGAGACCATGGCAGAGATCGTTTCCAAGCAGTTGAAGATAGGTATGGAAGTTCACGTGGAACTGGCCACGCGGAGCAAGATGTTCACGCGTTCGGCTGGTGCCGCGTTTCCCGAGAACTACGATGCCGAACCGAACACGCTCTGTGATCCACTTGTTCTGGCCCTGCCTGGCGCCCTGCCGGTTCTGAACATGGGTGCCATCGAGATGTCCATGAAGGTTGGAATGGCCCTGGGGTGTCGAATAGCCGATTTCACCAAATGGGATCGGAAGAACTACTTCTATCCCGATCTGCCCAAGGGATATCAGATCAGCCAGTACGACGAACCACTCTGCCTTGAAGGCACCATCGAGATCCCCTCGTCAGCCGGCGGCATGACGACGATCGGCATCACTCGCGCTCATCTGGAGGAAGACACCGGCAAGACTGGCCATGAACTGCCGGGTGGACATCCATACGAAGGCTCGCTGGTCGACTACAACCGTGCCGGCACTCCACTGCTCGAGATCGTGACGGAACCGGACTTCACCAACGCCGAGGATTGCGTCACGTTTGGACGCGAGCTCAGGAACATCTGCCGCTTCCTTGGAGTCACCGAGGGAATCATGCAGAAGGGCCACATGCGGTTTGAACCGAACATCAATCTCGAAATGACTCTGGACGACGGTCGAACAGTGGCCACACCAGTCGTTGAAGTGAAGAATCTGAACTCATTCCGAGCCGTTCTCGGCGCCATCCAGCATGAATCCGAGCGTCAGGTGGAAGCCTGGAAGGCAGATGGTCTGGAAATGGGCCCCGGCATGAAATCGACCAGGGGCTGGGATGATCAGAAGCTGGTCACGGTTCTCCAGAGGCACAAGGAAGATGCCCACGACTACCGATATTTTCCAGATCCGGACCTCCTGCCGGTTGTCATCGATGAAGCCTGGAAGCAGCGTGTGGGTAGCGAGCTCCCGGAACTGCCGATGATTCGACGTCAGCGATATCGCGATTCGTTCGATCTCTCCGAAAAGGATGCAGCTGCATTGACGGAAGAGCGTGACCTCTGCTTCTTCTTCGAGGCCTGCGCCGATTGTGCCATCAAGGCGGGCATCGCCTCGGAGGAGGCGGGCCAGCAATCAGCCAAATGGCTTCTGAATGCCGGTGTCAGAATCGCTCGTGAACGCGAGGTCGAGGTGGAGACCCTGGGCATAACGCCCGATCAGATCGCCGGCATCATCGCATTGCGCGCATCCAATTCGGTCGGTTCGACGGCGGCCACCGAATTGTTCACGTTGCTATGCGACAGTGATGAGAGCGCGGAATCGATGGCCGAGTCGAAGGGCCTTCTGCAAGTGAGCGATACCGGACAACTCGATTCCTGGATCGACGAGGCCGTCGAGATCCATCCACAGGCCGCTGAGGACTTCGCCCAGGGCAAGGACGCGGCGATGGGTCGAATCATGGGACATATCATGAAAGTCAGCGGCGGCCAGGCCGACGCCAAGATGATCCGAGAACGATTGATCGAGAAACTTCGATCCTGAACAGCCAATGGAAATCAAGGAGAAGACAGTGACTACTTACCAGCAGGTGGATATCAACACGACTCATGGCCCGATCGTCGTCGAGCTTTGGGACGATGTGGCACCCGGTCATGCGGAGAATTTCATCAAGCTCGCCAAGGCGGGTTTCTACGACGGACTGAGCTTCCATCGAATCATCCCCAACTTCGTGATCCAGGGTGGTTGCCCCGAGGGAACGGGCACCGGTGGGCCGGGTTGGAACGTCGATGCCGAGTTCAACGATCGTCTCCATGACGAGGGCGTTCTCTCCATGGCACGAAGTGCCGATCCCAATTCCGCTGGAAGCCAGTTCTTCATCTGTCTCGGTCGAGAGCACTGTCAGCATCTCGATGGTGAATACACCGGATTTGGTCGAGTCGTGGACGGAATAGAAGTCGTTCGTGCCATCGGCGGCGCCGCTACGGATGGCCGCGATTGTCCAACGGAGCCGATCGTCATGACCGAAGTCAAGATGAAGGACTGAATCAGCGGATGAGGTTCGGGCGTTCCCTGACCATCTTCCATGCGGTGGGTCGAATAAAATGCCGGCCCCGGTAGACGAATACCTCGCCACTGATGAGCATCGGTCTGCCAAGCCACCCATAGCCGCCGTAGTGTTCAAGCTCGGCGGTTTTTCTTGATGGAAGCAGGATCAGCGATGGATCGGCTAGCCCGGTGGTATCGGAGTCCAGTACGAACATCCACGCACCGGTTCGACCCCTGCCAAGGCGACCACGGCGGGAGACCAGCAATCTCCCTTCCGAGGGGCCGTTGACTGGTTCAACCGAATCACCGGCATCCACGCTTCGCCGCAACGGGCCGACGCTGGCCTGCAGATCCGCCACGATGTCGGCAATACTGTCAGCCTGATCGCGAGTCGTGTCCCCATCGGAGTTCACGAC
>DEYM01000060.1:10752-16335 GCA_002364555.1 Phycisphaerales bacterium UBA3158
TGGCATGATCGGTTATCCACTCGACATGCTGCGGCAGCAGCCAGTTCTCGTTCCCATAGTTCAGGACCTCTCCACTGAGGCTGAACCTCGCTGGAACAGGCATCATTGAATCGGCCTTCCGCTCCATCTCCTCGAGCAGCCGGCAGGGAAGCAGCACGAACGTCTGCTGCTCGCTCGGAGGGATATTCGGCAGAGGATCCATCTGGAAGAGCCAGAGGGGCTTCTGGCCATGCTTGACCATCGTGCCCTCGATATCAACCACCAGCGTCCCCTCGGCGATCAATGGTGGCCGACTTTCAGGCTCTTTTTCAGATGATCCGGCATCAGAGGGATCTTGTTGGGAATCCTGGGCGAGGACTGGTGAGCAGAGCGTAAATACGAGCATCAGGACAGGGATCGGGGTCTTCATGGAAGCAGAGTAATCGCCAGACGAGCGGATTGCCTTTGCTCGGGACTCAAAGCGGGTGTATGCTCCTTCGCTGTGGTCTCAGTGCCCTCTGAGACCGCTTCTGGCCGAGTGCCCAAGTGGACTAAGGGAACGGATTGCAAATCCGTCATTCGTGGGTTCGAATCCCACCTCGGCCTTTTCTCCGCTTCCTCACACAGTGTGTCGAGGGAGCGTTCTCCAGAGAGCACAAACCAAATCTCTTGTTCGTTTTCGGTTCAGTTCGATGGTCCGATCGATTTTCTCGATGGATTCTGAGTATGCTCCCGGCATCAAACCGAGTTGGTTGAAAGCACACACATGTCATCGAAGACAACCGCTGAAAAAACAATTCTCGTCATCGAAGACGAGCCCGAGATCGCCGAACTTCTGGCCACGCATATTCGAAATGCCGGATACGACGTTCACGTGGTCGATCGTGGCCTTGTGGGGTTGACCCACGCTCAGAAGGAACCACCGTCGCTGATACTGCTCGATCTGATGCTTCCGGACGTCGATGGCCTCGAGGTCTGTCGTGAACTCCAGCGTTCACAAGTGACAGCGGACATACCGGTGATCATGGTGACTGCTCGAGGCGAGGACTCCGATATCGTCACCGGTCTGGAACTGGGTGCCAGTGACTACGTCACCAAGCCGTTCAGTTCGAAGGTCCTGATCGCCAGAATCAACAACGTGCTTCGTCGCGAAGAGGCGGTTATCCAGAGCCCTCCATCGAAATCGGTCATCAAGCACAACGAGATCGAGATCGACAACGACCGTCATGAGGTCGGAATCGACGATCGGCTGATCGACCTGACACTGTCGGAATACGAGATATTGCACTATCTCGCCAGACGTCCGGGATTCGTGAGGACCCGTGATCAGATCATCGGTGCGCTCCACGGTGATCGCGTCGTCATGTCCAGGCGTACAATCGACGTCCATGTGACGGCTCTTCGCAAAAAGCTCGGGAAACACGGGGCATGCATCGAGACTGTCCGCGGTGTCGGCTATCGCCTGATCTGATACTCAATTCGCTACTGTGTAGACCATGTCCAAGGTTCGATCGGCATCACTGATCTGGAAAGTCGGAATTCCCACGACGCTTGTCGTCATGGTGCTGGGCATCGCCACATCGTTGATCGTCGCCACCCAGTCACGAGAACAACTGACGATCCAGGCGGAGTCCAGACTCGACAGTGTGCTGGCGATGATCCATCGACAGGTGACCAACGGCGTTCCGATGAGTCGGCTCGAGGTGCCCCGTGACATTCGCTTCACGGTCATATCGGCTGGTGGAAAAGCACTGCTCGATTCGGATCAGCCCGTGGAGGACATGGATACCAATCTCCTCTATCGACCTGAAGTCCAGGATGCTATGAAGGCAACGACGGGCTTTTCGAAGAGGTACTCGACGACACTTGGTCGGGAGATGATCTATGTGGCCCGTCAATCGGAGATGCCCGGTACCGGGCCGATACTGCTGAGGGTTTCGTTGGATGCGGGTCCGGTTGTCAGTCCATCACTGAACTACCTGGCCATCGTGATCGCCGCGACGATCGCGATCGTCATCGTTCTTCTCATCGGTCTGTACCTCCTGCAGTCGGGTCTGCGTCGTGAACTCGATCTGATCGCCGGGATCATTCCAAAGCTCGATGATCAGACATCGACGACCATGGCTCGCCGCATTTCCACACGAAACGTCTCACGCGAGCTGGCAGGGCTGGTCCACAGGGTCAAGCGTCTGTCCAAGAAGCTGCATTCGCGAATGAACAACCTGGAGAACGCACAGAGCGAGACCCAGGGGATTCTGGCCTCGATGAGCAACGGTGTCATCGCCATGGGGGCCGATCGCCGGATCCTCACCATGAACCCGGCGGCTGCTCGCATGTTCAGGCTCCTCGGGAAGGATGTGCGGGGACGTCTGCTCGAGGAGATCGTCCGGGACCCCTCGCTGCTGAACGCGATCGACGAGGGTATGAAGGAAGGTCGTATGCGGTTCCAGGAACTCGAACTGGAATCATTGGGTGGGAGGACGATGGAGATCGCCATCGAGCCTCTCTATGCAAGCGATTCGATGAACATGACCGGTGTCCTGGTCATGCTCAACGAGACGACGCGTCTGAGGAAGCTCGAGCGCATGCGAAAGGACTTCGCGGCCAACGTCTCGCACGAGCTGAGGACGCCCCTGACATCGATACGGGGATATGTAGAGCTGCTTGATCAGAGCGTCCACGACGAGGATGGCCGCAACCGTCTGAAGATCATCGAACGAAATGCGGTACGCCTGTCCGCGATCATCGAGGATCTGCTGACGCTTTCAAGGCTTGAATCCGGCGATGAATCATCCATGGAGCTCAGATTCGATTCCATACGAGTGGCTGACCTGCTTCAGGGCGTCGCATCGCTTTGCGAGGATCAGGCCAGTTCCTCCCAGATGGAGATACGCATCGATCTGGATGAACAGCTACTGGAGCTGGAGGGCAATCATCATCTGCTCGAACAGGCGTTGATCAATCTGCTCGAGAATGCCATTCGCTACAGCGATTCGGGCTCGCCCATCGTTCTTCGTGGCCATCAAACCATGGATGAAGTCGAGTTGTCGGTGATCGACACCGGTTCGGGCATACCCGCGGATCATCTTCCCAGGTTGTTTGAGCGGTTCTACAGGGTCGACTCCGGCCGCAGCCGTGACAAGGGCGGGACGGGTCTCGGGCTGGCGATCGTCAAGCACATTGCGCTGATCCACGGCGGAGTGGCCGGTGTGGAGAGCAAGCCTGGATTCGGAAGTACGTTTTTCATCACTCTGCCGGGGTCGAGTCCCAGTAATCCATGAATCAAGACGTCTTAAGTGACTTCTCAGAAGGAACTTAACAACCCACATGGAAGATCATGGACAAATTTCCGAGCATTATGCCTGCTTGAATTGAACCTAAACACGATCTGAACACTTCAACTCAATCATGTTTCCTGAGTCGGTGCGATCGTTGGTTCGATTCACACCCATCAACCCTCAAGGAGCTTGTTACATGTTGCGTTTTTCTACGATCAGCTTGGTGGCGTCATTGTCCATTGCAGGCTTTGCCATGGGAGCGGACAAGGAATCGAATCTGAACAACCTCCGGGGAAACATCAGGGTTGACGGCTCCTCCACCGTGTTTCCAATAACGGAAGCCATTGCGGAGTCCTTCAGTGACTCGGCTCCTAGTGTTCGAGTCACCGTGGGCGTCTCCGGAACAGGTGGCGGCTTCAAGCGGTTCGCCGCCAAGGAGATCGACATCTCGGACGCTTCTCGACCCATCAAGTCGAAGGAACTGAAGATGCTCAAGGAGAGCAAGATCGATTTCATCGAGATCCCAGTCGCCTATGACGGTCTGACCATCGTCGTGAATCCGAAGAACGACTGGGCCGACAACATCACGGTCGACGAGCTCAAGAAGATCTTCCTTGCCGAAGCTGGCGGCAACAAATGGTCCGACATCCGTGAGGGGTGGCCGGAGCGTCCCATCAAGATCTTCTCACCGGGCACGGATTCCGGGACCTTCGACTACTTCAAGGAGGTGGTCGCGGGAAAGAAGGGGCAGATGCGAAGCGACATGTCCGTCTCGGAGGACGACAACGTACTGGTCAACGGCGTCTCGGGCGAGAAGGATTCCATCGGATTCTTCGGTTGCGCCTACTTCTTCGAGAACAAGGACAAGCTGCGAGCCGTTCCGGTGATCAACCCGATGACGAAGAAGCCGATCATGCCGACTACAGTCAACATCGAGACCGGAGCATACGCTCCATTCAGCCGACCACTGTTCATCTACGTCAACAAGAGATCGGCCAGAAGCCCCCAGATCCGGACCTTCGTCGACTATTACCTCAACAATGCACCTGAGATGGTGGGTGAGGTCGGCTACGTGAAGCTTCCACCAGAGATGTACGAGCTGGCCAAGAAGAATTTCAAGGACAAGAAGACCGGCACCCAGTTTCTCAACGACGAAGGCGAGGCCATCTCGGGATCTCTCGCCCAGGTCTATCAATGAGCCTCGAAACCACTGGATTTGATTGTCCCAAGTGAGCCAGCTGAACGACCATCCGATGAGTTCGACGGTACACACGCTGCCGGGAAGAACCCGCTCACGTCTCGGCCAGAACATCTCTGGCGGGGCCGTGAGGGTTGTCCTCCTGACCTGCGCGATGATCTCGATTCTGACCACGCTGTTCATCGTGATCGTGTTGGCAACCGAAGCGATCGCCTTCTTCACGATTGAAACCGTCAAGGTCGGTGACTTTCTCCTTGGCGGCCAATGGTCGCCACTGCTCGGATCGGAGAAGCATTTCGGAATCTGGCCGCTCATCAGCGGCACGTTGCTGGTGGCGGCGGTCGCCGCTCTGGTCGCCTTGCCGGCCGGTACGGTCACAGCGCTCTATCTCAGTGAATATGCGCCCCAGAGGATGAGGAACATCCTCAAGCCCATTCTCGAGGTTCTGGCGGGCATACCCACGGTCGTCTACGGATTCCTGGCATTGATGATTCTGACGCCATCACTTCGATGGATCTACGAGGGAATCGATTTCTACAACGCCTTGAGTGCCGGCATCGCCGTCGGAATCATGATCATTCCAATCGTCACCTCGATCTCCGAGGATGCGATGCGTGCCGTTCCCCGATCTCTTCGGGAGGCAGGGTATGCGTTGGGAGGAACAAAGTTCGATGTGTCCGTCAAGGTCGTGATACCAGCGGCGCTTTCGGGAATCGTGGCGGCCTTTCTTCTGGCGGTGGCCCGTGCGGTCGGGGAAACGATGATCGTCGCCCTGGCGGCCGGTTCTCTTCCCGTGAACATCACGAAGGACGGGCTTGGTGCTGCGGTGGATCCCACCAGTCAGGTCCAGACCATGACCGGCTACATCGTGCAGATATTCCTTGGTGATGCGGAAGCAGGCGGGGTCGAGTACCAATCGAGCTATGCCGTTGCCGCCGTCCTGTTCATTCTCACGCTTGGTTTGACCTGGACCGGAGCGATGATCGCCCGGCGTTTCCGGGAGGTCTACGAATGAATTGGCTCTCCACCATAGCGCCGGCCATTGCTGCGGATGAACTGGCTACGACCAGCTCCTGGTGGTGGATCGTCGAGTTGTCGCTCGTCGGGCTTCTTCTGTTCACCTCGGCG
>DEYM01000083.1 GCA_002364555.1 Phycisphaerales bacterium UBA3158
GGCATCAACTCCGGGAACGCCGCGTCGCTCGTCACGTTCTGGAATTACCAGGACTCCGCCACAGATCCACTGGACTGCCCGGGCAACAGCGTGGACAGTGGCCCTCTGGATCAATTCCTGAGTGGTTCGCAGTTCCTGGCGTCGTATGCCCCATCCGATTTCACCATCGTCAAACTCAACGAATCCCCACCCCAGGAATGGGAAGTCTCCTTCTGCGGCTGGAGTGCGGAGGATGTCATCAGCGACTATTCAGTCGCCATCCATCACCCCAGCACCGACTACAAGCGATGGTCCATCGACTATGAACCATCCGAGATCTACGGCTACAACGAGCCGGGCACCACGCACCTTCGAATTCTCGACTGGGACCTGGGCACCACGGAACCTGGTTCATCCGGTTCCCCTCTGTTCGACCAGAACTTCCGGGTCATCGGCCAGCTTCACGGCGGTTTCGCCGCCTGCGGCAACGATCTTGAAGACTGGTATGGCCGCATCGCGGTCTCGTGGGACAACGGCCTGCAGCCCCATCTGGACCCGGACAACACGGGCAATCGCCTCTGCGACACGCTTTCGGGAGCAGGACTCTCGGTGACACCAGCAGGAACCGTCGTGCACCTCTGTGAATCAGGCTGCTCCAACCCAAGCCCGAGCCAGACCGTCTACACGATCACCAACAATTCCCCTGAACCCATTGACTGGTTCGCCGTGGTCTATGGTGACACCGTGCCGATCGGCGTTCCCTTTGGCACTGTACAGCAGCCAAATTCCGGCACACTTCAGGCTGGCGAATCGACCGATATCGTCTTTGCCGTCGATATCTCGCTGGGCCTTGCTGACGGCACCTATGCCGCCAGTGTCAGGATCACCGATGAGACCAACGGTGTCGACATCAGTCGTGAACACATCCTCGAGATCGGAACCACTCTGGCTTCCGTCACTCCGGAATTCGGATTGACC
This sequence comes from Phycisphaerales bacterium UBA3158, assembly GCA_002364555.1. Classification (GTDB taxonomy): domain Bacteria; phylum Planctomycetota; class Phycisphaerae; order Phycisphaerales; family SM1A02; genus UBA1668. Next base: position 958 of record DEYM01000083.1, read on the forward strand.
GCCGGTGGACCTGTCGGCGGACCCTTCTCCGCTACCCAGGAGTACACCATCACGAGCCAACGACCCACGGCGACGACCATCATGGTCGGTTCCAGCGATGCCTGGATCGAGATCGACACCACTGAGGTCAACCTCTCTGGCATCGGAGACACGGCCACTGTGACCGTCGGCTACTCGAGCAGCTCCTCGGATCTAACCGCAGGCATCTACAACGGTGCCGTGACCTTCACGAACATGACCGATCCCGAGATGCCGACCATCTCTCGTGACGTCATGCTCGATGTCGGCAGATACACCTATGTCTCAACGGACACGCCGCTGAGCATCGAGGACAACAGTGAATTCACGAGCACCATCAACGTTCCCGATGCCTACTGCATCGGCGACATCGATGTCGTCATGGATATCACCCACACCTTCATAGGCGACCTGGAGGTCGTTCTCACATCACCATCGGGAACAAGCGTCTTCCTGCACAATGGCTCCGGCGGAAGCAGCTCCGACATCTTCACCACCTACGACGATGATGGCAATGGAACACTTCCTGATGGCCCCGGTGAACTCAACGACTACTACACCGAGGCAAGCCCCGGCAACTGGGCACTTCTTGTCAGGGATAATGCCGGCGGCGATGTCGGAACGCTCAACGGATGGTCGCTCAAGGTCGCTTCAACAGGCGATTCATGTCCTCCAAGCTGCCAGGATGTCGCCACATCGACGGATGCCGACGCGGCTGTCGAAGTACAGCTCGTAGGCGCTTCGGTCGAGGGCAATCCGCTCGACTACATCATCACCTCGCTTCCAAACGACGGAACCCTCAGTGATCCCAACGGCGGCTCCATCACGCCTCCGTATACACTTGCCAGCGGTGGAAGCCGTGTTGTCTACACCCCTGACGCCGGCTTCATCGGGTCGAACATGTTCACCTACAGAGTCAACGATGGCGCTCAGTCCGAAGAGGCCATGGTCACCATCAACGTGGGCCAGCTGCCCAACCCCGACAACTGCAGCGATGCGACCCTGGTCGGCAACGGCAGCTACGACTTCGACACGACCGATGCGACCACGGATGGGCCATCACATGGCGAATGCGAGTTCGATGGCCAGACCTACTTCGACATCTGGTACGAATATGTCGCCTGTGACGACGGGTCGCTGACGGTCAGCACCTGCGGCACTGCGGACTACGACACGGATCTCGTCGTCTACTCCAACACCGACTGCAACGACCTCCAGCTGCTGGGTTGCAACGACGATGGAGACGGCTGCGAGAACTACTCGTCGCTGATCTCCGTTCCCGTGACTCGCGATCAGACGTATCTGATCCGTGTCGGTGGCTGGGATGACAGCAGTTTCGGCACCGGAACCATTCTCATCGACGGGCCACAGACGGGCTGCGACGAGGAACCAGAATGCCCGGCCGACCTCGATGGCGACGGCACAATCGGCGTGAACGATGTCCTCCAGCTGATTAGCAGCTGGGGCACACCAGATGGAGACGTCACTGGAGACGGCACTACGGATGTCGCGGACATCCTGGCGATCCTCGATGCCTATGGCGAGGACTGCTGATCGTCCCGATCGATCGCTTGCTCATTCAAGGGCTCCGGCACATGCCGGGGCCCTTTTTCATGCGCACATGCTGATACCATGAGCGATTCCCCGAAACACAAGGCAGCGCATGGCGTTCAGACGACGCTTGCATCGCCCGTGCTTCGTATCAATCCATGAACAAGCGAAGGCACGACAACCAGGCGTCATTGAACCAGTCAACGGTATTCCATGACTGGTGGCCGCTGGCTGCCAGCTGGGGACTGATGGGCCTTGAAATGCCATGCATCAGTGTCGTGGTCGGAAACCTGCCGAATCCAGAGACCATGCTGGCGGCATTTGGTGGGATCGCCTTTCCGCTAGGACTGCTCGTCGAGGCCCCGATCATCATGATGCTGGCGGCTTCGACGGCACTGAGCCGCGATTCCGATTCATTCAGACGACTCCAGAGATTCATGACATGCCTCGCGGTTCTACTGACCGTACTTCATGCACTGCTGGCCTTCACTCCCTTGTGGGAATGGGTCGTCGTTCCGGCTCTGGACATACCCGACATGGTCCAATCACCCGCCAGAGAAAGCTTCGCATGGCTGCTCCCCTGGACATGGGCCATCGCGGATAGACGATTCAGGCAAGGTCTCCTGATCCAATTCGGCATGAAGCAGGTGATCGTCTTCGGCACCGGTATTCGACTCATCGCAACCATCGGAACATTGCTGATTCTGGCCGCCAACGAGGTCCCGGGCGCCACACTGGCTTCAGCATCACTGTCGGTGGGCGTCATCGTCGAAGCGGTCTATGTTCGTTTTCGAAGCCGATCGGTGGTGGACGGACCGCTGCGATCGTCACCACCGGCCGAAAGACCACTCGTGCTCCGCAGACTTCTCAAGTTCTACATCCCCCTCGCGCTGACCCCCATCCTCATCCTGGCCGCCCAACCCATTGGCGCCGCAGGCATGACTCGAATGCCCAATCCACTCGAATCGCTGGCCGTATGGGCTCCACTTGGTGGACTGATCTTCCTCCTTCGTAGTTCAGGTATCGCCTACAACGAGGTCTGCATACGGCTCGGTGATCTCAAGGATTCCTATCTCCAACTGAAACGATTCGCCTGGATTACTGGCGGGCTCTTCGCGGCACTGCTTGCCCTTCTGGCAGCAAGTCCACTGGCTCATTTCTGGCTTGAGCAGGTGGTTGGCCTCGATGCGGAACTCGCATCTCTGGGCACCAGAGCCATCTGGCTTGCCGTCCCCATTCCGCTTCTGACCTTCCTCCAATCGCTTTATCAGGGCCTCCTGGTGAATGCCCATCAGACAAGACCCATCACTGAAGCCGTCTGCTGTTATCTGGGCATAACGGTGGCTGGAATGGTCGCGGGAGTCGTTTTTGGATCTGTTACAGGGCTTTATGTGGCTCTTTTGACATATACGGCCGCAAATCTGGCACAAACAGTCTGGTTGTACATACGATCAAAGCATCTAATGAGACCCCCCCCTCAGATCAATGAACGTGAACATTGAGCCTCATTTCATGTAGAACCTTGTTTTTGATCCCTTCCATGCATGAAACCGGGGTTAGACTAAAAGACCGTTGTACTCAGATACAAAGACTAATCGTTAAGAGAGAGCTTGAAGTATGAACATTAAACACGCATGGCTTGCCCCACTAGCCGGCTCAGCTGTATTGCTGAGCGTCTCCCTTTCATATGGCGGTGAAGACTACTGCGATGTGATCGGACCCGACATCATCACCTACAAGGTCGCTGATGCATTCGGCAGCTGGGATCTCGAATACTACGGAAACGATGATGGCATCAACGGCTTTGCCTTCGGTACCACTTCCGGAAACCCAGGCGATGCAGAAGCCGAGTGGGCTCGAAGTGGCGATGGGACCAAGTCGCCAGTCATCGCCCAGAACATCTATCGAATCAAGGACAATCGATTCGAACAGATCGGACTGAGCTGGCTCAAGCACTCCTTCTGTGCCGTCAGTGAAACCATGTGCGACTGCCAGAGCACCAGTTGTGACACGCTTGGAATCGGATGTGCGGATACCTACTGGGCCGACCTCAACGCGGATGCCGAAGCACCGCGATCGGAAATCAATCCCACTACTGGTGATTTCGTCTACCCGTTCTTCCAGAGCCCTTGCGGATCCTTCTCCATGAGGGGCAAGCTGCAGATCAAGAATGAAGACAACGACCCATCACTCAACCCGGGTGGGGCCTACATTCTCGAAGGCCAGTATGTCGCCGCCAACACCGATGAGCAGTTTGCCGCAGGTGACGAATACGATTTCGGCCTTCAATACAACAACGTCAGCTATCGCTATGTGAAGTTCAGCTCGCCTACAGCGAGCCAACCAATCGGATCGACAGTCGTCATGACACCCGCCATTCAGGCGTGGGCCGACGCCTCTGGTGCAACGATCACTGAAGTCTGGACACCCGAGGCCGATGACGATCTTGGGCTGATGCATGTCGGCTTCCTGGTGACAGACAATGGCGATGGCACATGGCACTATGAATATGCCGTGCACAACCAGAACTCCCATCGAGCCGGACGCCTCTTCAGCGTGCCGGTACCAAGTTCCGCCACGATCACGAACGTCGATTTCCATTCCCCGTTCTATCACTCATGCGAGCTGGTACAGAATGGTGACTGGGAGTATGAAATAGCCGATGGCGCCATCACCTGGAGCACTGACAGGGAAGAAGACAACGAGTGGGCCAACGCGCTCATCTGGTCATCCGTCTACAACTTCAGATTCGATGCGAATGTGGGCCCAGGCGAAGTCGCCGCCCAGATCGGCTTCTGGAGAATGGGTGACGCCGATGATCCGGATGCCGTGGAAGTACTCATCAGTGGCCCTGAAGCCAACGATTGCCCAGCAGACCTCGATGGCGACGGCACCGTTGCCGTCAACGATATTCTTGTTCTGATCGGAGCCTGGCAGACGCCTGCAGGCGACATCGATGGTGATGGCACCACCGGCGTCAACGACATCCTGATCCTATTGGACCAGTTCGGCAACGACTGCTGATACATCCGAACAAGATCACATGAAACACCGGGACGCGGCCTCAGGCCGCGTCCCGCTTGTTTTTATTGGCAAAAGGTTTGTTCGCTGATTTAATCTTTTTATAGACAAATGGCAGTATTCTCATAGGAGAATCAATATCGAAGTAGAGTTGGATCGTCTGTATCCTCCGGCTGTTGTCAGCATTACGGTGGAGCATGAGAAAAGCGATCGTCAACAGGACAGAAATCTAATTCGTCTATCCGACACAACAGATGTACTGGAACAAGATATGAACAAGCACCGTGGATTCAC
>DEYM01000040.1 GCA_002364555.1 Phycisphaerales bacterium UBA3158
GTCATCAATGCGAGCAGGCGAATTGAGTCCTGCCTCTGATCGGATAGTGGAGGCCAACACGCTGCTTTCGGGCATCGGTTTCGAATCCGGTGGTCTCGCGGCTGCCCATGGCCTCTACAACGCGATGACGACCACCTCCTCCACGCATCCCTATCTTCATGGCGAGAAGGTCGCGTTTGGAGTGCTGGTCCTGCTGGTTCTCGAAGACGCCTCCCCTGACGTGTTCGATGAAGTCCTTCGATTCTGTCTGGATGTGGGTCTGCCTGTGAGGCTTGGCGATATCGGGCTTGACGTTGATGATCACGAGGTCCTTCGTTCGATTGCCGAGCATGCCATGGCCCCGGGTGGTCTCATTCACAATGAGCCACTCGATCTGACGGTGGACATCGTTCTGGATGCCATCATCGAAGCCGATCGGCGAGGCGTCACTGGCGACTGATCTCGCTATTCCAGAGTCCCAAGTCGAGCCAGCGCGATCCCGGCCAGCACGATGAGGCCCGCCATGATCTGCGGAAGGTTCAATGCCTCCCCGAGAATCAACCATCCCCAGCAGGCGGCGCCGACAGGTTGCAGCAGCAGTGTGACGGCCGCCAGACTCGCTGGCAGCGATGCCAGTGAATAGACGATGAGTCCCTGACCGAGGCAGTGCGGGATGATCGCGAGCAGTATCAGGTAGAGCCAGGCATCGGTTGCGTCGGGCAGCAGCGTTTCACCGGCAAGGATCGCGCTGATGAACAACACGATGGCTCCCACGATGGTCGTGGCGAGTATGACGGATATGGCCGACCATCTCCTTCGCACGCGTTTGATGCTCAGGATGTAGCTGGCGTACCAGACGGCTGTCAGCATGGCCAGCAGATCTCCCATCAATGGATTGCGGCCTTCTTCGGCTTCAGGTCCGAAGCTCATCAGGATGACGACCCCGGCGAGCGCAAGAAGACCACCGGCGCCGAATTGCCATCCCATCCTCTCCTTGAGGATCAGCCAGCCCACGATTCCCACCAGTACGACCTCGAGATTCGCCAGAAGCGTCGCATTGGCCGCCGTCGTCAAGGGAAAGGACAGGTGCCATGTCAGCAGATCGAGCCCGAAAAGCAACCCTGGAAGCAGCAGCCATGGAATACTCACCGGCTTGATCTCACCGGTGCGGCTGCTCTTGTTCAGGAATCTCGCCATCAGCCATACGGCGAGTAGCACGGGCGTTGCGAGACTCAGTCGCCAGAAGGCCGTCGCGATCGGGCCGATGGCTGAGGCATCCATCGCCATCTTGGGGAAGATCGGGGCAAACGCCACGGCGAGGGCTCCACCGACCAATGCCAGCAATGGGAGCCGAAGTGGATGTGCCTGTTTTTGGGGCATTCTGCTCTCCGCCTGTGAGTTCGCAGGTCCATTCCCCATTGGATTGGTAGACTGTCTCATTACATGGAGAATACCCTGATGAAATACATCCTTGCACTTGGAACCGTTCTCGTATTCGCCGCAGGCTGCAACAACGCTGGGGTTGGTGCCGGTGCCGGAGCTGGAATCGGTGCTCTTGCCGGGCAGGCCATCGGCCGAAACACGAGCTCCACTCTCATCGGCGCAGGAGCAGGCGCTGCCGCCGGCTACATCGTCGGTAACGAGATGGACAAGAAGAAGGCCGAAGAGGAACGTCAGAGAATGCAGCAGCAAATTGATCAGAACAATCGCAATTCATACGATGACTGATGGTTTAGGCAGGATGGTCTGATCAGTTCAGACATTGGCTGCAAGTTCGGAGATCCAGTTTGAAGACGCCGCCAACTCGCATCAGTCGTCTGATGATGCGGGAGCCTCGCCTGTATGGCATGGCTATCGCGGCCATGGTTGTTTCCAGTCTTCTTCTCTATCTGGCCCCATTGATCCCGACGATCGTCATCGATGGCGTCCTGTTCAATTCCGGTGATGGGCCGACCGCATTCGAGCGTTTCGTCCTCCGATTGATGGGTGGCGAGGAATTCGTCTCATCGAACCTCTGGTGGACCGCCGTCGTGATCCTGCTGCTGACGGCAACGGCAGGCGTGTTCGCCTATTTCCGCGGGGTATGGTCGGCCTTGGCGACCGAGCGGATCATCCAGCGAATGCGCGACGATCTGTATCGTCGATTGCAGAGAGCTCCGCTGGGATTCATCGATAGATCCGAAACCGGTGATCTGATCCAACGATGCACCTCGGACGTGGATACGCTCCGAATCTTTCTCTCGGTGCATGTGGTCGAGATCGCCCGCGCCTTCGCGATGCTGATCGTCCCGCTTCCGATCATGCTGCTGGTCAGTCCATTGATGACGCTGATGTCGGTTCTTCTGCTCCCTTTCATCGTCGTGTTCGCCGTGTTCTATTTTCGTCGTATTCGGACGGCGTTCCTGCATGTGGATGAGGCGGAGTCGGCATTGACCAGCACGGTTCAGGAAAACATCACCGGCATTCGTGTCGTCCGGGCATTCGCTCAGCAGGAGCAGGAGTGCGATCGCTTCGGAGAGCGCAACGCCCGGCATCGTGACCTGGACAATCATCTCTACAGAGTCCTCGCCTGGTTCTGGTCGCTTTCCGACCTGATGTGCATGACTCAGAAGATTCTCGTTGTCGGCACTGGGCTTGTCCTCCTGGCGACCGATCGCCTGGAAGTCGGGGCCTTCTTCTTCTTCCTGACCGTGGTGGGCATGTTCGTATGGCCCATCAGGCAGATGGGCAGGATATTGGCTGATCTGGGCAAGGCCCAGGTGGCGTTCGGCCGTATCGAGCACATCCTCGGTCAGCCCGAGGAGTCCGAAGGGGAGGATGGCGTTCATCTGCATTCGGAATCGGTCTCCGGTGCGATCATGTTCTCCAATGTCTCCTTCTCGCATGACGAATCAGCCGTGCTCGAGGAGATATCCCTCGACATCAAGGCGGGCTCCACGGTCGCCCTGGTGGGTCCGAGTGGATGCGGCAAGTCGACGATCATCAATCTGCTCATGCGTTTCTACGATCCGGATGAAGGGAGCATCGAGCTCGACGGCGTATCGCTGTTGGAGATAGATCGCGGCTCTCTTCGTTCCAACCTGAGTGTGGTGATGCAGGAGCCTTTCCTGTTCTCCCGAAGTCTTCGGGACAATCTGATGATGGGTCGAATCGATGCTGAGGAGGGTGACATCGTCGAGGCGGCGACAGTGGCCGCCATCCATGATTCGATCATGGAGTTCGATGAGGGCTATTCGACGGTTGTCGGTGAACGTGGAATGACTCTATCGGGTGGTCAGAGGCAGCGTCTTTCGATTGCCAGGGCGCTGCTGCGAGATCCGGCTGTGCTGATACTCGATGATGCGCTCAGTGCTGTCGACACGAGAACCGAGCGGGCGATTCTGGCAGCCTTGAAGGAACGGCATCATCGTCATACGACGATCATCATCGCCCACCGGCTCACGACAGTAATGCAGGCTGATGAAGTGTTCGTGATGGACAAGGGACGGATCGTGGATAGGGGTACTCATGCGGCTCTTCTTGAGCGGACCGGGTTGTATCGCCAGTTCTGGGATATTCAGCAGTCGGGTGCGAACGCATCAGGCGTGGATGCGGAGGGTGGGAAGTCATGAGTTCCTCGACGCCACATCTGGAGGATGTCCTGGGCACCGTTGATCGAGGGCTCTGGAGACGAATCGCCCGACATGCATCGGCGTACAAGGGGGCGGCTGCCGGCATGATCATCGGCGGTGTGCTGATCGCCATCGTCGAGGCGCTCATGCCATTCATCATCGGTGTACTGGTCGACTCGATCATCGATGGATCCAACACCGGGAAGATCACGTGGCTCTCCCTGGCCTACGTGTTCTGCTGCTTTGCCTTCTGCGTGCTCGTGTGGTGCTTCATCGTTGCCGCCGGCAAACTTGCCACAGGCATGGCCCATGATCTGCGCCGCGAATCGTTCAAGCGGTTGCAGGAACTCGAGTCCGCCTACTTCGATCTGCAGCCGGCTGGTTGGCTCGTTTCGAGATTGACCTCCGATTGCCGCAAGGTCTCATCCCTCATGCCCTGGTTCCTGCTGGATATCTGCTGGGGAATCACGTTTCTGGGTCTGGTGGGTGTCGGGATGCTCCTGATCGATTTCATCCTTGGTCTTTGTGTCCTGGTCGTCGTGCCGTTCCTGGTGGTTGTGACGGCCTACTTCCAGTCGAGACTTCTACGAAGCTCGCGTCTGATGAGAAAGACCAACTCGGAGCTGACCGCCGTCTACAACGAGGGCATAACCGGTATTCGAACGACGAAGTCCCTGAGCCGGGAGCGGGATAATGCCGTCGAGTTCATGGATGTCTCCAGATCCATGCGCGACTATTCGATGTTGAATGCGATAGAGACATCGGTATTCCTTCCCATCGTCACCACCCTCGGCGGGCTGGGCGTCGGCATCGCCCTCTGGGTGGGCGGGGTGCAGATCGAGGGCGGAGAAGGCATCTCCATCGGAATGCTCATTGCGTTCATGCAGTATGCGGTCCTCTTCTCGATGCCCGTCAGGGAGTTGGCTGCGAGGCTGTCTGATCTGAAAGGGGCCGAGGCGGCCGCGGAGAGAATACAGGGGCTTCTGGAACGCGAGCCGGCTATCGGCGATTCCCCTGAGGTGCAGTCGAGAATCGATGGTGCGAATGTCTCATCCGGTTCATCTCTGGCGAATGATGGTGGAATGTCCCAGATCGAAACAATCGAGTTCAGTGGAGTTTCCTTCTGGTACAAGAAGGAGGAGCCTGTTCTGCGAGATTTCAATCTGGCGATAAGGCCCGGTGAGACCATTGCACTCGTGGGCCCGACGGGAGGTGGCAAGACGACCATTGCCTCTCTTCTCTGCCGTTTCTATGAACCAAACGAGGGAGCCGTGCTGTTCAATGGTGTCGACTATCGTGATCGCAGTCTTCACTGGCTGCAGTCGAGTCTCGGGATCGTCCTCCAGGATCCACATCTCTTCTCCGGATCCATCGCGAGAAACATCGGATACGGTCAGCCGACTGCTGGAATCGATGCCATCAAGGCTGCCGCCAAGCTTGTGGAGGCGGATGAATTCATCACCCGTCTGCCTGATGGGTACGACACCGAAGTGGGAGAGGGCGGCGGCAGGCTCTCCGTTGGTCAGAGGCAGCTGGTCGCACTCGCTCGAGCCATTCTCAAGGACCCGCAGGTGTTCGTGATGGATGAAGCAACTTCATCCGTGGATACCCAGACGGAGTTCCAGATCCAGAAGGGGATTGAAGCGACGCTCTCGGGGCGCATAGCGATCGTGATCGCACACAGGCTCTCGACCATTCGAACAGCCGATCGGATTCTCGTTATCGAGCAGGGGTGTATTCGTGAACAGGGCAGCCATCAGGAGCTGCTAGCTGCCGAGGGGGCCTACAGAGACCTCTACAGGCGTCATTTTGCTGATCCTGCCTGAGATCTTCCTCAAATAGCCCCTTAAAGCGGTTGATCGACATGCTGCAAAGATGCAGGTGTGGTGTATGTTGTAATGAGGCGTTGATTTCAAGGGAAGTCCCGTCGTGCCCTTCTGGCACCTGTAGATCACCATCGCCTTGCTTTACAGGCGAAATTCGAGGAGTGTTCCAATGAGATTGAATCGTCTTATGCTGGCATTGCCACTGGCTCTCACCGCCGTGATGGCTTCAGCCGATGTCATTGACTCCAACCTTCAGGAGCAGATGGATCAGGCCGGGCCAAAGGGCACCGTCAGAGCATTGGTGTTCCTCAATCAACAGGTTGACATCCAATCGCTCTCCGCGGCCATTAGCGAACAGCGACTTGGACGAACGCTTCGTCATCAGATGGTCGTGGACAGTCTGCAGGACATGGCGCGCATGACCCAGCCGGATCTTCAGCTCGACATCGATGCCATGGAACAGTCGGGTCTGGTCGACGCCTCCAGATCATTCTGGATCGCCAATCTCGTCTGGATCGAAGCCAGGCCTGAAGCAATCGACATTCTGAGTCAGCGTCAGGATGTCGGTCATATCTACCTCGATTATCCCATCGAACTGATTCAGCCCGAGACGATCGGTCCTGCCGAACCTCCTCGAGAAAATGCTCGTGGCGCCAACCCGACAAGTGGCCTGCTGGCGATCAATGCCGACGACGCATGGGCCATGGGCTACGACGGTGACGGCATTCTGGTTGCAACACTCGATACTGGTGTGGATGGATCCCATCCGTCGCTGCAGAGTCGCTGGGCCGGTAATCATCCAAGCTACTCGGGCCATCCAGAATGGGCCTATCGCGATCCCTACAACGGCAACCACGGGAATCCGGTCGATTCCGGTTATCACGGGACACATGTCACCGGGACCGTATGCGGTGGACTGCCCGGTGAAGTCATCGGTGTCGCTCCTGGAGCCATGTGGATGGCTTCACGTGGCATCGACGAGGGCGGTATTCCCCAGACGGTTCTGAACGCCATCGATGCATTCGAGTGGATGGCTGATCCCGATGGAATCGCATTCACCTCATGGGATGTTCCCTACGTCTGCTCCAATTCATGGGGAGTCACCTCCTCCATGGGATACCCGGACTGTGACCAGACCTTCTGGTCCTACATCGACGCTCTGGAAGCAGCGGGATGTCTCGTGATGTTCTCAGCGGGCAACGAAGGTACCTCCGGGCTCCGAAGGCCTGGTGATCGTGCCATCAGCGACTACCAGAACATGGCGGTGGCCGCGGTCGATCCCGCCACCAGCGCATGGGATATCGCCAGCTTCTCATCAAGAGGTCCGACCTTCTGCACGTCCGATGGATTGGTTGCCATCAAGCCCGATATCGCAGCGCCTGGTGTCAACACCTATTCGGCGTCTCCCGGCGGCAGCTATTCCAATCTCAGTGGCACATCCATGGCATCGCCACATGTCAATGGTGCCGCGGCTCTGGGTTTTCAGGCCAATCCCGACCTCGAAGTCGAGGCCATGAAGCAGATCATCTACGGAACGGCGACGGACCTTGGTTCGGCTGGCAAGGACAACGACTACGGCTACGGCATGATCGACTGCGTCAGGATCATCGAGGCCGCACTCGAGACGGTCAGTCTCAGCTGGGGCTATCCCGACGGTCGCCCTGTATGGCTCGAGCCCTCGGGCGGTGCCGAGATCATGATCAATGTCAGTGGAAACGACGTATCACCGGATCCCGCGACCGCAACGCTCCACATCGTTGCCTCCGGTGGAACAGTCGATGTTCCCATGCAGCATGAAGGTGGCGATGTCTACCGGGCTGTGTTCCCAGAGCTTGAATGTGGCCTCACGGTCAACTACTTCTTCTCGATCGAGTCCACTGAGGGTGATGTCTCGTACAGCCCGTTCAGTGCTCCCGATACGACATGGTCCGCCGAGGCCTGGTCGGGCAGTGTCGAGAGTTTCTCCGATGGATTCGACTCCGATCAGGGCTGGACCGTCCAGTCCGATGCGACCACGGGTGCGTGGGCTCGCGTGATTCCGGGCAATGGTGGAGCACGATGTGATCCCGCCTCCGGTTCCGATGATTCGGCCAGTTGCTTCGTCACCGGAAACGGTGTCGACGAGGACATCGATGGTGGTTCGACGATCCTGACCTCTCCTGCACTGGATGCCAGCGATGAACGTTCAGTCATCGAGTACGACTTCTGGTACAGCAACGGTGGAAACTGCGGGGGTGCGGCTCCGGAAAGCGACATCATGATCGTTGAGATCTCCGATGACGATGGCAGCACCTGGTACGAGCTCGACACGGTCGGTCCCGCCGGTGATGAAGTCAATGGTGGCTGGATCAGTCGGTCCTATCCAGTTGACGAGCTCGCCAACATCCAGCCCAGCAGCCAACTGAGAATTCGATTCGATGTCGGAGACCTCGGAGAAGGTTCGGTCGTGGAAGCAGGCGTAGACGCGATCAGTATCGGCTACAAGTACTGCAATGGTGACGACCCATGCCCGGGCGATTTCGATGAGAGCGGCGACTACACGGTCAACGACATCCTCTTCATGATCGCTGCGTGGGGCACGCCCGATGGGGATGTTGATGGCGATGGCGTGACCGCGGTCGAGGACATCCTGTACATCCTCAGCGTCTTCGGTGACGCCTGCTGATAGAGAGCCTCAATCCTGAACAATGATTCGGAGCCCCTCGCGGGGCTCCGATCTTTTTTGAGGGGTCTGCTGGTACAGTCATTCAATGGCACTTCTCAGCAGTCTGATCATCGTCCTGTGTTCTTCTCTTTCACCGAAGGTCCATTCGGTATGCGACATCTCGCAGCAGTTCTCGTTCTACATGGACGGCCGTTTCCATCGGCAGTATCTGAAGATGGATGCCCGGGATGTCAGGAACTGGGGATCGCTGTCGGAGCTTGATCTGTCCAATGTGAATCTGCTGGTTCTCACCGGGGGGGATTCACGCATTCCCTACTCCTCCCTCGCCATCGAGAAGATCGATGCGTTCATGCATTCTGGGGGGACCGTGCTGGTCATGGCCGACGGAATCAAGGGTGATGTGCCGGTGTCGGACCTGCTCGATGGTCATGACATCGCCTTGACTGACCAGCCAGTGGAATCGCCTTTGGCTGGAAGGGTGGATCTGTCCGGCAGTGAGATCGTATTCAGGGGGGGCTCGTCTTTGAAGCCGGGTGAACTCTGGCAGCCACTGATAGTCGATGCCGGTGGGCGAGCAGTTCTTGCGGAACGTGCCGTCGGAAACGGCACGTTGCTGGTTGGTAGCAGAGGATTGTTCGGGCACAAGCCGGATGCCTCGGACCCGATCAACGACGAGTGGGTCGGTCCACTGCTTCTTTCACGAGCCGTGAAAAAGGCCGTCGATCCCGAGCGTCCTCATAGAAGGACTTGGGCGGAAGACAGTCGAATGGCCGGACCCTTGAAGCTCGAATTCCATGATGGAACCGAGCAGTTCGCCGATGGCATCCTTGAAGTCTACGAAGAGGTGCGTCCCCATCTTCTGGCCATCACGGGTGTCGAACCCTCCCCCGGAATGATTCAGCGAATGCTCATCCTTCCAACTGGCGGCGGTGGATTTTCGAGTGGTGTCTGCATCGCCATCGGAGCCTGGTGGGGTGGATTTCCCGAGAAGCGATATCCAATGGTCGAGCTGATCTCCCATGAAGCGGGGCATTCATGGGTACTGCCTCATCCCGAGCCACTCTGGAACGAACCGATTGCAACCTGGTTGGGCATAGAGGTCGGCAGGCGATTGGGCATGCCCGCGGCGCAGCAGACTCTTGATCGTCAGATACGAAAGGCCAGAAAGCTTGACCCTGAATTGAAGAAGCTGAACCCGATGGATGCCCGGGCTGCTCGTGATCTTGTCTGGGGCAAGTCATATCACGTGTTCGAGGAACTGGAGCGTCTGCACGGGCCCGGTGCCATGGCCAGGTACTTCAAGGCGAAACGCCAATACATCTCCCCTGACAGACCCGGCTACACGATGGACGACTGTGTCGCCGTCTGGAGCCTGGCCCTCGATCAGGATCTCTTTCCATGGTTTCAGGGCCTTGCATTCGATGTTGACCGATCAAGAACGGAATTGCAGGCACCCTGAGCAACAGGCCCGTCTTGTTGTGGTATCGTTCCGGCCCCATACAGGCGATTATCCATGCTCCATACAGCGGACCCGAATCTCAGAAACGTAGCCATTATTGCGCATGTCGACCATGGGAAGACGACGCTCGTCGATTCCCTGCTCGCCTTCTGCGGCTCGATGCAACTGGATCGTTCCGAAGCCGATTGCGTTCTTGATTCGGATCCGCTCGAAAAGGAGCGTGGAATCACGATCACCTCGAAGAACTGCGCGGTCACCTATCGACCTCGATCCGGAGAACACTCCGACAAGACCTGCCGGATCAACATCATCGACACGCCTGGTCACGCCGACTTCGGTGGAGAGGTCGAGCGAGTTCTCAAGATGGCCGATGGTGTCCTTCTTCTGGTCGATGCCTTCGAAGGTCCGATGCCGCAGACCCGCTTCGTGATGGGCAAGGCGCTTGAGCTGGATCATCCCATCATCGTCGTCATCAACAAATGCGATCGTCCAAACGCAAGACCGGATGGCGTCATCAATGAAGTGTTCGATCTGCTGGTCGCTCTGGGAGCCAGTGACGAGCGACTCGACTTCCCCGTGATATACGCCTCTGGCCGTGATGGCTGGACATCCACAGAAGAAGGCATTCACGAAGGTGACATGCAGCCACTGCTGGATGCCGTCATGACCCATCTCCCATCCCCGGTGGGGTATGCGGATGTGCCGCTGCAGATGCTCATCGCCAGCCAGGACTATTCGCCCTACTCGGGGCAGATCGCCATTGGTCGAATCTATGCCGGTGCCTTGTCCGCCGGCCAGGCGGTGATGGTGTGTCACGAAAACGAGAATCGGATGGCACGGGCACAGAAGATCTATCGCTTCAAGGACCTGGGCAAGGTCCCGGCCGAACTGGTGTCCGTCGGAGACCTGTGTGCCGTCGAGGGCATCGGTGACTTCGAGATCGGCGATACCATCGCCTGTCCGGAGCAGCCAAATCCAATTGCGAGAATCGCCGTGGATGAGCCGACTCTCCACATGCTCTTCAGAATCAACGATTCGCCCAATGCGGGCCGTTCCGGCCAGTTTGTGACGTCCAGGCAGATCTCCGATCGTCTCGACCGCGAGTTGCGAAGCAACCTTGCCCTCAGAGTCGAGCAAGGTGATTCGGCCGACGAGTTCAAGGTGGCCGGCCGGGGGCTTCTCCATCTGGGGATTCTTCTGGAGAACATGAGACGAGAAGGCTATGAGCTGACAGTCGGACGTCCGCAGGTCATCGAGAAGGAGATCGACGGCGTCAAATGCGAGCCCATCGAGCTCTTGACCCTGGATGTCGATCAGGACCACGTCGGTCCCGCCATGGAACTGCTGGGTACGCGAGGTGGTGAAGTCCAGTCTCTCGAGCAGCGCGACGATCGGATGCACGTTGAATGTGAAATTCCCGCCAGGGGTCTCATCGGTCTCAGGAGCCACATGCTCACGGCCACTGGTGGGGAGGCGGTGATGTACCACTGCTTCCAGAAGTATGCACCCGTTCGAACGACGACCTACAGAAGAAGCAACGGAGTCATGGTCGCCACGGCCAATGGTCAGGCGGCCACCTACGCAATGGTCAACCTCTCCCAGAGAGGGATTCTTTTCGTCGAGCCCCAGGATGTCGTCTATGCCGGTCAGATCGTCGGCGAGAACGCCCGGGACAACGATCTTGGTGTGAATGTCGTGAAGGGCAAGGCGTTCTCGAACGTCCGTGAGTCCAACAAGGAAGCCACCGTGGTTCTCAAGGCATCGAGGGACATCACTCTCGAATCCTCACTCGAGTACATCCAGGATGACGAGCTGGTCGAAATCACGCCTGATTCCATACGTCTTCGCAAGAAGGTCCTCGATGAGAGCAAGCGCAAGCAGCTCTCGCGGAAGCAGAAGGCGGCGGCGGCCAATCAGGATTGATGAACTGCCTGCCTGATTCCTCCGATGAGGAAGTCTTCCATGCCCATCCAAATCAAATTTGCCCACGACAACGATTCGTTCGCCTGTTCGAACAGCTCGTGAATGGCGCTGTGGAAATTCCCATGAGCTGGCAGTTGGGGTCTTCTGGCAGGTCTTCTCCCGAATCTGCGTTAGCATGGGGTCCATGATCGCCAAGATTGGAATAATCACGGTGTCCGACCGGGCTCATCAGGGCACCTACGAGGATTTGAGTGGTCCGGCGATCCAGGCCTGGCTCAACGACGTGCTTGTGAGCCCATGGGAGGCGGCCTGTCGTCTTGTTCCGGATGAGCAGCCTCTCATCGAATCAGCACTTCGGGATCTCTGTGAAGAGTGCTCGCTTATCGTGACGACCGGTGGAACCGGTCCCGCACTTCGTGACGTGACGCCCGAGGCCACGGAGGCGGTCTGCGATCGCATGCTGCCCGGGTTCGGGGAACTGATGAGAACGGAGTCGTTGAAGGTGGTGCCGACGGCCATTCTCTCCCGTCAGGTTGCCGGCACTCGAGGGAATTCGCTCATCATCAACTTGCCCGGCAAGCCCTCCGCCATCGCCGACTGTCTGAATGCGGTATTCGCGGCTGTTCCATACTGCCTGGATCTCATTGGGGGCGATCGGCTGGAGACGAATCCCGATCTGGTGATAGGTTTCCGTCCCGGGTCTACAATGTCCACGTGAAAGATCCAGCACCAATGAACCTAGAGCAGTTGAACGAAGCCTTCGAATTCCTCGAGGATTGGGAGGATCGCTATCGATTCATCATGGACCTTGGCAAAAAGCTGCCCGCGATGCCGGATTCCGAACGAGTTGAAGCGAATCTTGTCCATGGATGTCAGAGCACCGTCTGGGTCTCCGTCGACTCGGAGGGAGGGCCCGACTCCAACGTCACGCTCCACGCGGATAGTGATTCGGACCTCGTGAAGGGACTGGCCGCCATCGTGGTCATCATGCTCTGGGGTAGCAGCGCCGCGGAAATCGCCACGGCCGATCTCGAGTCGAAATTCGATCAGCTGGGCTTGCACGAGCATCTGAGTCCCACCCGAAGCAACGGGCTTCATGGGATGGTCAGACAGGTCAAGTCTCGAGCAGCCTCCCTGGCAGCAGGCTGATCTTCAATCAGATATGCATTCGTCTGGTCGCATCGACCAGCTGGGAAGCCTGCTGGCAGATCATGTCATGAATCCGTTGGGGTTCGACCCGGTCATCGCCGGCAAGCGCCTCGTAGGCTGTTGGGACCGCGACCTGCAACGGAATCACGGTGGTCTTGATGTGGGTGAGGATGGATCTGATTGCCGAGAGACCGACAAGGCCTCCTCTGGCACCTGGGGAGGTTGCCATGATCGCGGCGATTTTCCCATCGAAGCAATCGAGTGGAGCAAAGCCTTCCTGTGGCCGAGTGACCCAGTCAATGGTGTTCTTGAGCACCGAAGTGACCGAGCTGTTGTATTCGGGTGAGGCGATGAGAAACCCCTGGTGTGATCTGAAGAGATCCTTGAGCGTGGTCAGATTGGTCGGAAGGCCTTCCTCATCCTCGAGATCCTGATTGAAGATGGGCAGCTGATAATCCTTGAGATGGATGACGGTTACCTCGCCTCCGGCCTTGCGGACTTCATTCGAGGCAATCTCGACGAGTTTCTGATTCAGAGAATCCCGGCGGATGCTGCCACTGAAGGCGAGAATTCTTGGCGTCATGGTGGAGGCTCTGCTTTCAATCCAAATGGGGGATCTTCGGTGTTATGGGGACACCAGTGTAGGCGCCAGCGGCCTGAATTGCGTGAATCGGTTAGTGTTCAACCTGTGCATGGTTCAGATACATCCTCCGGCAATGACGGCAAGCCAGTCAAGCGGCTTTCGCTGTTTGTTCTGGCGATGATGAACGTCGCCGTGGTCGTCGGTCTTGAAGGCCTGCCGACCATGAGCAACTTCGGCCTGAGTCTGATCGTCATCTATCTGTTCTTCGCGGTGATCTTCTTCCTTCCCGTCGGACTCACGGCGGCTGAACTGGGTGGGGGCTGGCCTGCTGAAGGCGGTGTCTACAACTGGATCAAGGAAGCCGTCGGGCAGCGATTCGCCTTTGTGGGAATCTGGTGCCAGTGGGTCCAGATCGTGGTTTGGTATCCAACGGTTCTGGCGCTGTGCGCCACATCGATCGCCTACATGTTCGATCCGGCCTACGAGAACTACATCTGGTTCTCGGTTCCGATCATGCTGGTCGTGTTCTGGGTCTCCACCGTCGTGAATTTCCGCGGGCTCAACTTCAGTGGTCTCCTGACCACGATCTGTCTCTATGCGGGTACGTTCATTCCGGTTCTCCTGGCCATCGCATTCGCCATCTGGTGGCTGGCAAGTGGTCATGAGAGCTATATCCCGCTCACCTTCGACGCGCTCTTCGACTTCACGCCCGACCGGCCCGGTCAGAAGGCGGCACCGTCGGAATCCATGTTTGGATCGCTGGTCGCCGTAGTCGTGGTCTTCTCGTTCCTTTCGGGGCTGGAGGTGAACGCCGTTCACTTCCGCAGAGTGAAGAACATGCAGAAGGCAATACCCGTGTCACTGCTGATCTCGGGTGTGCTTGTGCTGCTCATCTCGATCCTCGGATCACTGAGTGTCGCCGTGCTGGTTCCACTGGCTGAGCTCGATCTCACCGCCGGCACTCTCCAGGTGTTCCAGAAGGTGTTCGAGACCCTCGGCATCAGCTGGCTTCTTCCCGTCATCGCCTTCCTGGCACTGTTCGGAATGATCGGTCACATCATGGTCTGGGTCATTGGTCCGACCGAATCACTTCGAGTCGCAGCCGATGACGGTGTCATCCCTCCCATATTCCAGAAGACCACTCGCGGTGGTGCTCCTCGAAACGTCATGCTGATCCAGGCCGTCGTCGTGTCGCTTCTGTGTCTTCTCAATCTGGCACTGGACATGAACAGGGTCTTCTACGTGCTGACGATCATTTCGGCTCAGATCTATCTGGTCATGTATGCCTTGATGTTCATATCGCTCATCAGACTTCGCATCATCCGGCCGAATGTCCATCGTCCGTTCAGTATCCCCGGCGGCATGCTCGGGGTATGTCTGGTCGGTGGAGTGGGGCTGCTGGGGTGCGTGGCTGGAATCGTGTTTGGATTCTTCCCGCCCTCCCAGGCGGAGATAACGATGCCGGCGTCGATATTGATTCCGCTCGTGTCGATAGGCTTTGTCGTATCGGTGGCACTGCCCTTCATCTTCTTCCAGTGCAGGAATCCCGAATGGGCCAAGGGCAGTCAGTTGCCCAGAGCCGAAGACACGAGAAAACGATTCATGCGAGGTGATTGATGGCCCGGATCATCGCGATGTGGTCTGGTCCTCGCAATATCTCGACGGCGATGATGCGGTCATGGGAAAATCGTCCCGATACGATCGTCTGGGATGAGCCGCTCTATGCCGCCTTCCTGGACAGGACAGGTGTCGAACATCCCGGGAGGGATGTCGTCCTGAAGTCCCACTCAAGCGAGATCGACTACGCCTCCGTATCGTCGCGGTTGACGAATGCCCGTGGTAGCGAGGTCTTCTATCAGAAGCACATAGCTCATCATCTTCTCGATGACATGGATCGGTCGTGGATGGATCATCCGGGGATCGATCATTGCTTTCTCATCAGGGATCCAAGGGAAGTCATCCTCTCGCTTCATCGTCGATTCCCGGAGATGGTGCTTCGCGATACCGGTCTTCCGCAGCAGTTGGAGATCTTTCGTCGACGCATGGAGCTTTCATCGACTCTACCGCCGGTCATCGATGCCAGGGATGTCCTCGAGAATCCCCGCGATACCCTGGCCGCCCTTTGCGAGAGACTGGAAATCGAATTCGATGAGGCGATGCTGTCATGGCCCTCTGGTCCTCGTGAATCGGACGGTGCCTGGGCCGACTGGTGGTACGACTCCGTGCGGGCATCGACTGGATTCGCCGCCTGGGCTCCCAGGGAAGGCGAGGTGCCCGACCACCTCGTTCCAGTGCTGGAAACCTGTCGCTCGATCTACGAGGATCTGAAGTCTCATCGAATCAGGAGTTGAGTGATGCTGCAGACATTTGACGAACGAAATCGCGATCTTCTCATCAACATCAATGGGAAGATTTCCCACCGTGACGAGGCTGGTGTCAGCCCGTTCGATTCATCCGTGCAAGGTGGTGATGCCGTCTGGGAAGGTCTGCGGCTCTACAACGGTCGGATCTTCCGGCTCGAGCGGCATCTGGATCGTCTTTCGAATTCGGCGAAGGCCGTCGCCTTCGTCGACATCCCATCGCATGCTGAGATCATCTCCGAGATTCGCAGGACCCTCGAAGCCAACAGGATGACTGATGGTGTCCATATACGACTGACCTTGAGCAGAGGGCTCAAGGTCACCAGTGGCATGGATCCGCGGCTCAACATCTCGGGCTCGACGCTGATCGTGCTGGCCGAATACAAGGCGCCCGTCTACGACAAGAGCGGGCTCAGGCTCCATACCAGTTCGATCAGGCGATTCTCTCCTGATCAGCTCGATCAGCAGATCCATTCCTGTAATCTTCTTCAGTCGATCATGGCCAAGATAGAAGCCAACACTGCCGGGGCGGATGACGCGTTGATGCTCGACGCGAGAGGTTTCATCGCGGAGACCAATGCCACGCACCTGTTCTTCGTTCACGGGGACAACGTGACCACTTCGAAGGTACACGCCTGTCCCGAGGGGGTCACCAGATCCGTCGTGCTGGAGTTGTGCAGCCAGAACGGCATAGTCGCCTCGGAAGGCGACTATGAGCTGGAGCATGCCTATTCGGCCGACGAGGTGTTCTGCACGGGGACCATGGGCGAGCTGGCCCCCGTGACAGAAATAGATGGCCGCCAGATCGGATCCGGTCAGATCGGTCGAATGACGACCCGTCTATCGGGTCTCTTCGATGTCTGCGTGAAGTCCGAGGCGGAGTCCGTTCT
>DEYM01000029.1 GCA_002364555.1 Phycisphaerales bacterium UBA3158
GATCTAGTCGGTGATGGGGACGTAGGTGATGTCGCGAGGATTCGACGGCGAATCGGGATGCTGCTCGACCACGTTCACGTGAGTCAGGAAGGCATCCCGTCCAAGGAGCATCTTGTCACCATTCCAGCTGCCCGCGGCTTCGGCCTGGGCGGCATAGATGTTGTCGGCAAGGTAGTTGCGTTCACCGTTGACGATCTCCTCGTACTGTGCGGAGACAGGCCAGAAGTTGTCGACGGTATCGACGTGTCCATCGGCGTAACCAACGATGCCACGCCATTGGCCACTGTTGCCGAAGAATTCGACGGAGTTGGCATCCTTGATGTTGGATTCGTCACCGTCTTCCACACCACGGGTGCCCAGGAGTGCGAACGACGACCCTGCCTGGTTGTCCCAGGCCATCCGTCTGCGTTCCCCTCCAAGTGGTGTGATGGCATAGGAGTTGTTGCAGCCCTCCTCTTCGCCGGCACCACCACCGTTTTCACCATCGAGATTGTTGCTGAACCGGACGTCCCAGAAGACACCCGGACCACCTGCGGTGGGATAAGGATCGTACGAGTTGTAGTCGTAGTTGGAGAACGCATACACCTCGGGACTGTTCTCGACATTCGAGACGGTCGTGTTTGGATCGAAGAGTCTTTCCATGATGCACATTGAAAGCATGGCGCCATGATCATTCAGCGAGCCGTTCTCACGGCCACGACCCTCGATGAATCTATTCTCGCCACCAACATTGACGGCGAGCCGCTGCACCAGGCCCGGAACCGGTTTTTGGAACTTGTTCGATGCGGCATAGGTTGCCCACCCTTCTGCAATCGACTTGACCTGTCTCTGTTCTTCCAACAGCTTTGCTGATCGCCTGGCACCCGTGAGTGCAGGCAGGAGGAAGCCCATGAGAATGCCAATGATGGTGATGACCACCAGAAGCTCTACGATCGTGAATGCATGGCGTTCAGCCTTGTGTCGCATCATGTTCTCCGGAACCGGACCTGGAGCGCGGTTTCTGTCTAATCAAATACAACTGGTTGTCGATGCTGTTGTCAGCATCGGCCAATCAGTCCTCAAGCTCGTCATACGTGCGCTGGCAGACCCAGATGTCATCATTTGGGGCCATCAGATAGCTGTATGTCATGTAGATGTCGCCCTGACGCATGGCTTCTTCATCACCATGGATACCCTGGAATGAGGTATTGAACTCGGGGCAGAACATGTTGTCACGCTTGTAACCGGGGGAGCCCAGTGCCTGCGTGTCGTACTTGCACTGTTCAGGATAGAAGTTCTGAGCGACCAGAACAGCACCATCCGATGAGACGGTGTGGCCATTCCACGTGTTCTCAGGACCATGCATCTGAAGAATTGGATTCTTGGAATAGTCGTCTGAACTCGTATCGCCATCCTTGGTGCCACGAGAGCTCCAGACGATGGTGTCTCCACCGGCAGTGTCGTGCCAGCGACCGCGACGTGCGGGACCCAGAAGGGTGAGGTTGGAGAAGCTGATGTGATCGGCATCATCGTTGCCAAGACGGGCTCTGAAGGTCTCGTCCCAGTAGCTGCCGTTGTGTGGCTGCCATGCGGCGTAGTCATAGGCGACCGGCTCACCCTCATCACCTTCGACGACCTGACCCTTGATGCCGATTTCAGCATTGTTTTCAGCAGGGCTGACCATGATTTCCGGCTGTGCATACTTCATCGAAATCAGAGTCGATGCGATGGCAGCGGTGTGATTGTGAATAGGCTTGACCTTGCCGACACCCTGGATGTACTGCTGGCCACCTGGTCCGTTGAGGGGGTCTC
This sequence comes from Phycisphaerales bacterium UBA3158, assembly GCA_002364555.1. Classification (GTDB taxonomy): domain Bacteria; phylum Planctomycetota; class Phycisphaerae; order Phycisphaerales; family SM1A02; genus UBA1668. Next base: position 1,792 of record DEYM01000029.1, read on the forward strand.
TTCGGATGTTGCCCGGGATGGGGTACTTGCCATCGTTTTCACTGGCATAGACGCCCATGGTCTGGTGCAGACCACGAAGCTGGACCATTTCCTTCTTGGACTTGGCACTTCTCATGGCCGAGGAAAGGGCCGGAAGCAACAGGCCCATCAGGAGTGCAATGATCGAAATGACGACCATCAACTCTACGAGCGTAAAAGCTTTTCTCTTCATTAGATTAATTCTCCGAGGTTTCTAACGTTTCACGAAATGATTTATGAAAACATAAATACGGATCGGGAACCTCCACCACCATGGCGAGGGCCGATTCGACAAGGGTACGAATCAAGATGATCGTTCGCATAGCTCGTCTGATCGGTTGCTCGTTTAATGCAGAGCATTCGAAAGAGGACGCACATCGACGACCAACAAGCGTCTGGCGAGAAAAAGTCTCGTCAGGGCCTGAATCGGGTTGTCTTCCGTTGAGCGTCAGAACCAAATAGGTATGAGAACGGGGCCAATACAAGTGGGCATAATGTGCTCAACGGGCATCCAGCCCCACGTGCTGGATACTCTTAGCGTACCGTGGACTACGCGCAGGTCAAGATGTTCAGCTCTTTGGCAGCAGGAATCCCATCAATATGTCTCGAATTACTCAGAAGCTCGAATCGCTCGGCATAGTCCTTCCAGAAGCACCCAAGCCCGTCGCCAGCTACATACCCGCCAAATTGGTCGGAAATCTGCTGTTCATCAGTGGTCAGATCCCCTTTCAGGGTGGCGAACTGATCTGCATGGGTTCCGTTCCAGGTGACTGCAGTCCGGAAAAAGCGACCGATGCAGCCAGAATATGTGCCATCAATGCCTTGGCTGCTGCCCATCAGGCGCTTGATGGCGATCTCGATCGGATCCAGGAAGTCGTCAGATTGGGTGTATTCGTGGCTTCAGAAGCCGACTTCACCGGGCAACCTGGCATTGCCAATGGGGCCAGTGAGCTCATGACGGAGCTATTCGGGGCGGCTGGGCAGCATGTACGGGCCGCCGTGGGCTCAATAGCCTTACCGCTTGGGGCTAGTGTTGAAGTTGAAATGATTCTTCAAGTAAGAGGCTGATCAGACGATCCATATGTATATGGATGAAGTCTCAGCCTGCCTGATCAGCTGCTCGTGACCACGACGAGTATCAGGATCAGGATGAGTATCGCATTGCCGGCGAGGCTGATCAGCAGAAGCGGATTGTCCGCCAGACTGTTGCCCTGGTCTCTTCTGACGACGCCATTGGTCCCCGAGCTGCTGCCGGCGGATGGCATGCCCGGATCGGACTGGAGGGTGAGCGTGCTCAGGTCCACCGCAGGTTTGGCGAAGTGGGGTGAGTCGCCTTGCTTCACCAGTTCGAGATCCTCGATCAGATCCGTCATCGATTCGTATCGCTCGGACAGTTCCTTGCCCATGCACATCTCGATGATCTGGCAGAAGCCGGAACTGAGTGTCGGATTCAGTTCATCAGGTGCCCTCAACGGCGTCTTGAGATGACCACGCATGACATCCGAAGGCGTCTTGCCCGAGAACGGAGTCTTGCCAGTCACCATGTTGTAGCAGGTCGCGCCCAGACCGTAGATGTCGGCTGGTGGTCCGATGTCCACCTTGCCTCTGATCTGTTCCGGGCTCATGTAGTTGGCCGTGCCGTAGGCTCGCCCCTCCTCCTTCTTGGCCAGATCGGTGTCATCGACACTTCTGGCCAATCCCAGATCGGCGACTTTGACCGATCCTGAACGAGTGAGCATGATGTTGGCGGGCTTGATATCCCTATGGATCAGGCCCTTTGAGTGAGCATGTTCAAGGGCCTTGGCGGATTGAAGCATCACTTCGATGGCCGTGTCCTCGGTCAGCCGCTTCTTTTCCTTGATCTCTTCCCGGACATCGCTGCCCTCGACGTATTCCATCACGAAGAAATGATGTTCCCCAGCCTGTCCAACTTCGTAGGCGTGCACGATGTTGGGGTGATTCAGCTGGGCAGCCGCCTTGCCTTCCTTGTAGAAGCGTTCGACATAGTTGGGATCCTCCGAATAGCGTTTGGGGAGAATCTTGATGGCGACCTGGCGATTCAGACTCTTCTGTTCAGCCAACATCACCGTTGCCATCGCGCCGGCGCCGAGCTTCTTGATCAGCTTGTAGCCTGGGATGCTCTGGGTCGACTTGGTGGCGTCGAATTCCTTGCGGATTCTCTCCAGCTGCCGTTGCGTGACGAAGTCATTGGAGATGAGAGAGTCTCGAAGTGTCCCGGGATCCCCTTCTTTTCGAGCAGCTGCCAGCTCGTTGTTGCAGTGCTGCAGTTCTTCGTTCGTGATGAAACCATGATCGATGACCAGCTTTCCAAGCATCGTGTCGAAGCCAGTACTTTCCGTATTGGAATTTCGGGATGGTTCGGGTTGCATGCTCATGCCGATTGAGGACGGTCTCCGTAGGGGGTCCGGAAGGGATTGAATCCGTCAGTATCGCCGAAACGAGTGTGAAACGCGACCTCAAGTATCATGAAGATTGTCCTGTTGACGGCTTTCCAACACCTTCAGGGGGGGACCATGACGGTCTATCCGGCATCTGGAAGAATTCTTCTGCTCAGGCCAAGTGCTCTGGGGGATGTGTGCCGGACGGTTCCAGTGCTGGCCAGCCTCAAGAAGGCGATGCCACGGTGCCATGTGGGATGGGTCGTCCAGGAAGGTTTCCAGGATTCGATTCGAAGTCATCCCGATCTGGACGAGGTGATCGTGTTTCCTCGCAGGCAACTGGCCAGATGGGCCACGAATCC
>DEYM01000145.1 GCA_002364555.1 Phycisphaerales bacterium UBA3158
AATGGCAACGTCGGAAATGGTTCGCTTCTAATTCAATGTGATTGAACAAATGTGATGTGAGGGGTTTGACATGTCTTTTTGTGGGTTGGTGGATGTCTACAGGGCATCGGTTTTTCTATTCATATTTTCGGCACTGTGTCAGTCATCACTGGCCGATGAACCCATGGGTGAGCAGCGATTGAGCGAATCGATTCCTGGAACGCAGGTCGTCGATCTGACGTCCGGGCTGGGTAGCTACATCGTGAGAATCGATGCCAATCCACTCAAGACAGGATCGAGGGATGCAAAGCGGCTGGTTGATGAGACCATTGCGCGTACCAACGGAGCCATTCGTAGTCAGTCCATCTATCTTCATTCAATGGTTGGTTTTTCAGCGTGGATGACCGAGCAGGAGGCCGCGGATCTCGCCAGGTCTCCCGGTATCGCCAATGTCCAGCCGGACCGCTGGATGTCTCTCTACGACAGTTCGGCTGAGGACATGAATCCCAACGAACCGGATCCATGGAACCTCAGACGTATCTCGGAGCCTGATGGTCTCGCCCCGGACTACGACCCGTGCGGCGCCGATGGAAGTGGGGTCACGGCTGTGATCATTGGTACGGGTATCCAGACTCAGCAGACCCTGTTCGCCGGACGTATTCGTGAAGCGATATCCTTCGCGGGCTCGCCAGGTGGTGAAGATACCAATGGCCATGAGACTCACGTTGCAGGAACAGTCGCCGGTGATCATGTTGGTGTGGCGCCTGCTTGCGAAATCGTATCGTTGCGTGTGGCTGGAGATGACGGCAATCTCAGCGATGCGGCTATCATCGCCTCTCTCGACTGGCTGGCTGATCCCGCCAACATAACCGTTCCGGCAGTGGTCAACATGTCGCTTGGGGGGCCCGCAGGTGCCGGGGTCGCCTCGATGTTCTACCCGATCAACACACTTGGATCCCTTGGTTACGTCGTGGTCGTGGCATCAGGCAACGATGGGCACCCCTCCGATTGGACGACTCCCGCTGCATTTTTCAATGTGATCACCGTCGGGGCCACCAATATCGACGATCAGCCGTCGGGTTTTTCAAACTATGGTTCATTCACGGACATACTGGCGCCTGGAGTTGGGATCCTCTCCGCAGCCAGGAAGCATCCAGATGGTGGGCTCAAGTTCGATTCGGGTACATCGATGGCGTCTCCATGCGTCGCTGGCGTGGCAGCGCTCTTTCTTGAGCGTCATGTGACTCAGGATCAGTTGGAGTCGGAGCCATCGGTCGTCAGCTCACGGGCGCACATATCGATGGCTCGATCTGCTTCCAATGCGATTGTGGATACCACAGATCCAATGCTGGTTTCCCCAGGTGGCAATTCTGCTCTCCTGGGAAGTGCAAACCTTCTTGTTCAGGCCTGTTCGGTCGATGCTGGTGTTGCCTGTGAAGACGACGTCGTCTGGTCGGGATCGACGATTCCGGTGTTTCTCGGTGATGGAATTGAACGCATACCCGGTGAATTGGAGTGTGTTCGTACAGTGCGCAACACGAAAGGTCCTGTTTCCCTGACCGTGAACACCATGGCGATCTATGGCGTTCAGGATGATCCGCCAAATCCATCGACACAGATGTCGATCGAGGATGTGGCAACAGGCGAGGTTCTCTGGATGTCCGCTCCGGAATCATGGGAAGATGAAGACGAGATCTACAGATGGTCAATGGATCGCAGGGTCACATCGTCGAGTCGTTCAGGTCTGCGAATCATCTGGGAGTCCAACGAATCGGTGGACTACACCGGATATGGTTATGTGATGACGGCCAATCTTGCTGGTTCCTGCCCCGCGGATCTGGCGGATGATGGTCAGGTGGGCATTCAGGATCTCCTGAAAGTGCTCGAAAGCTGGGGGGTCTGTCAGCCCGGTTCTGCATGCACTGCCGACATCGATGGTGATGGCATGGTGGGTACCGACGATCTTCTGTTCGTCGTGAATGGCTGGGGCGTCTGCGAGCCCTTCTCACCTCCTGGATTCATTCGCGATTGCAACGGCAATCAGGTGCTCAAGGGGTTTCTCGGTGATGGTGTGCTTGATTCGGGCCAGCGATACATCAGCCCCAGTCCCATTCTTGATCCGGATGAAATCATATCCGTGTACCTCGATTGCCCGGAAATGAATTGGGATACGCAGGATGGGAACAACTTCACCATATCTCCGAATGATCCCAGAGTTGGTGCCTGTGCCTATCCCGGGTTGCCGGGTGCCCCTCAGGATGGCTCATGTATCCAGACGACGATGAGTGAATGCGAAGATACCGGCGGCTGGTTCTGGGGTAGGGATGTTGTCTGTGATGATGTCTCTGGTTTCCTGAATGCCGAGGACTCACTGTGCGTTGATGATTCGGCGTATCAGTCCGGATGGCCTGTGGTCTACTCTTATCCTCTTGAAGAGGGGTATACGACCTATCGTCAGCTTCTTGAGCCAGGTCTCTTCTCAATCAGTGAGCTTCGCTGGATTCAGTTCCAGCCGAGCTCGATTGCTCGGTCGAAGCCCAATTCTCCAGCTCTATCGAATTCGTCAATTGGGCGATCGATATCAGCGGAGATGATCTTTGGAATAACCATCTACTACCATGATGGTGGAGAGCCGGACTTCTTCCTCAGGTCGCCTGATTTCGAAGTTGTCAATCAGAGTTCCTTGTCTCTCCTGAAAAGCTATCGACTCACGGAACCTCTCGTATCCGGTAGCCGTGAGATCCATTCGATTCGAATAGCCGCTCAGCCAATGGGGCAGCAGGCACAGTCCTCCTTCTTCTTCTCATCGAGAATGATGGCTAATCTGGCAGCGGAGGGTAGCGTCTCTCTGGGTAGCGAGAAGTCCATTGATGGGGGGCGAACCTGGTATCCAACCGCCGATGTTGGTGAGCAGGTCATAGAGATGACGCTTTGTGTGTCGCCATAGCGAACACTCGAGCCTGATTGGCCATCGTTACTTCTGATCAAATCAAAGAGAAAGAGGCCCCTGTTGGGGCCTCTTCTCATTGTCTTTGATTATCGACTTCTGCCGGGGCAGTGTGGCTTGTCTAGCGTCGTCGGCGACGGCCTGTGCCGGCGAATCCGAGTGCTGCCAGTGCCCATGCTGCCGGAGCGGGGATGTTGGCGGAGAGTGTCTCGCCATCCCATGTGAAGCTCGAGAAGTCGGCGATCTCGGCGGCGACATGGGTGCCTTCCGGAACACCCAGGGCATTGGACGGAAATCCGTTGACTGGCCATTCGAGACCGAGATTGATGTTGAGTGTCCAGGTGCCATCGCCGTTGTCGATCGTCGTGCCCGACATGATCGTGCTGTAGATGGTGGTGCTTCCTGGTGTCAGGGTGTAGGACAGTCGCCAGTCCACGGAGCCGGCCGCGGAGAGTTCCGTGCCAAGGAAGAAGGGCTGCATGTCGGTGCCGAAATCCAGGACGTAGTGCTCTGGATCGACATAGGTTCCAAGCGAGTCAGGAGCGCCGATTGGAATGATCGAATCTGGATTGTTGTCGAGGTCCCAGTCCAGATAGGCGTTGGCCCCTGAATAGAGAATGTCGAACTGGTCGACGAGTTGATACGCGTCGTTGCCCAGGTCGTTTGTCGTCGTGACGAACGACGTGGTCGATGCCATGGCGGCACTTCCCGATACGACGGCAGCAGCAATTGCCAAACGGCTGATGAGTTTCATGATCTCTTTTCCTCTCTCTTTTTTCTACACCGGTCCATGCTGATAGCTGGGCGGTGCCTCTTCTCATGACGAGTATAGAAGACTGCCGGAGTCCGAAAAGGCTCTAGAGCTCGATTTTTCCACCTTTGTAGCGTTGGGAGTGCCGCCAGGGATCAATCAGGATCAACAATGAATTCAATGAATCTATAAATGAGATCAGGCTAGTCCATGCAGAATCCCATGAAATGTACTGAGTGTGATCCATGGCGGTCTCAGGTGCTTAAGAGGCCACATTTGACTGTCTGAGAGCTTCTTTGAAGCCTGAAGAAATTCAGCAGCACTTTGGAGAACCTACCGATTCCAGCGATACCCTTGGGGCAATCCTCTCCAAGGAAGCACTTTCTCTCTCTCACTGGACCTCGGAACCTCTAAAGGGCTCCGGGGTCTTTTTTACATGGTGATATTCTCTGGACAGGAACAGCACCTCCAGTAACAAGCATGTGAGTTCTCTGGTCATCGCCAATGTGCTGTTGACCCTCATCGCTGATGGAATGGCATGGAAATGATTTGCAGTGTCAGGCATTGGCCTTTCGGGACTAGCGCTCGGATGATGCCAATGCAGACTTCGACGAGAAGGGCCTGATCAATGTCGACGACGTGCTGATCCTGCTGTCCAACTTTGGATCAGCCTGCCC